>CAYUBX010000028.1:2085-6448 GCA_964443165.1 uncultured Acidimicrobiales bacterium | reverse complement strand
GCTGCGCATCGACCTGCTCCTCGGCTCCGCGTCCGTGGCAGACGCGGCGACCTTCTGCTTGGTGGACCGCAACGCCCGCAAAGGGAAGAAGCCGAGCGACCACGCGCCCGTGTTGGTCGACCTCGCCCTCTAGGGCCCTGCGGAAGAGTCAGGGGCCGGCGACGACCGACAGGATCTCGTCGCTGATGCGACGCATTCGCTCGGGCGTGCGGCCGGTTACCGCGATGAGTTCGTCGAGAGTGCGAGGTGCCGCAGCCGCGACCAGATCGATGTCGCTGTCGTCGAGCAGCGCGGCCGCCGAGATGCGGCGGGCCCGGGCCGTGTCGTCGCGCCACCGCCTCAGCCGCTCGGCGCACGCTCGGGTCGCGACGTCGTCCCGGCCGACGGCGGCGCGCGCCTGAGCCAGCAAGCCGCCGATCCGCTCTGGGGGCGGGGGAGGGGGCGGCGCGGTGGCGGCCTCGATCGACGCGAGCCAGGGCGACCGCTCACGCCCCACCATCGAGCCTGCGACCTCTCGATGCCGAGCCCACGTGATGGTGAGGTCCTGCTCCGCGCGCGACACGGCGACGAAGAGGAGGCGGCGCTCCTCGGGATCGTCGTCGCGGATCGGAACGAACCCCACCTCTGCTCCGGCGACGACGACGCTCGGCCACTCCAGGCCCTTGGCGGCGTGGAACGTGACGAGATCGACGGCGTCGAACCCGCCGTCGAGATCACTCGGCCGAACGGTCCGGAGCCAGCTCCGAAACGCGTCGCCCGTCGGTCGCGGGTCCTCGATGGTGAACTGCATGGCCAACTCGGCGACCCGCGCGGCGGGGCCGTCGTCGAGCTCCTCGACCAGGTCCGCGGCGGTCGCGGCGAAGCGCGGGCCGGCGGCAACCAGTTGATCGACCACCTCGGCGACTTCGGGGAGCCGGAGAACACCACCGCGTCCGCGCAGTCGGTAGGGCACGTCGAGCTGGTCGAGCGCACGAGCGATGACGAGCAGCTGATCGTTGGTGCGGGTCAGCACGGCGAAGCGGCGCCACGGCGTGCCGGGTGTCCGTTGGTGTCGGAGATGCCGGGCGATCCCCAGCGCTTCGGCGTCGCCATCGGGATACTCGGTGATCGTGGGGGGAGGTCCTCCATCTCCGACGAGCTCGCCCGACCCGGTATCGGTCACCGTTCGTCCCAGCACCGCGGCGGCGGCCCGGACAATGGGCGCAGCCGAGCGGTGATTGGTTCGCAGCTCGACGACCTCGGTGGTCGGGAAGTGCTGCGCGAGCTCCGTGAGATAGGAGGCGTCCGCCCCGTTCCAGCCGTAGATCGCCTGGTCGGCATCGCCCACCACACACAGATCGTCCCGGTCACCAAGCCACGCCCTCAGGAGGTCGAACTGGGTCGCGTTGAGGTCCTGGAACTCGTCGACGAAGAAGTGGCGGAAGAGCCACTGTTGTGCGTCGCGAAACGACGGCTCGGTGCGCAGCAGCCGCGTGCACTCGACGAGGAGATCGTCGAAGTCGAGCATCCCGCGTCGACGTTTGTACTGGTTGTAGTCGCCATGCAGAGAGGCGACGGCGGCTGCGCTGCTGGTGCCGATGCGTCGGCGACCGGGGCCGTGGCGGTACTCGTCCGGCGTGAGTCCCTGCGCCCCCGCCCACTCGATCTCGCTCGCGGCGAGTCCGATCGGGACGCCGGCCTTCCCGTCCGCCAGCTCCGCGAGGATCTGCCGCCGATGTCCGAGGACGACCGGTGGCCGCTTGCCCGCATCGACGCGGTGCCGCCGAATCTGCGCGAGCGCGAGGCCGTGGAAGGTTCCCACGGCCCCGAGGTCGCGGACGCCGACCTGCTCGAGGCGCTCCCGGAGCTCGCGGGCGGCGCGACGGGTGAACGTGAGCGCCATGGTCCGACGGGGATCCGCGGAGCCGTCCGCGACGCGTCGAGCGATTCGGTGCGTGAGGACGCGGGTCTTGCCGGACCCCGGGCCCGCGAGGATGCACAGCGTCCCGGCCGGGTGTTCGACCGCGTGCCGCTGCTCGGCGTCGAGTCGCTCGAGGTGCAGCCCGGCTCGCACGGTCGCCACGCTACCGGGTGGGTGTGACCGCCGAGCCGGGCTCCGCGGTGCCGATACGCTCCCGTCATGGCGTTTCCGCAGAACTACCTGCACGACGGCGAGGACCTGATCCTCAACCTCAAGCCGCACTGGTGGACCTTCGCTCGCCCGGTGGCCGCCACCATCGGGGCCCTCGTGGTGATGGTGTTGCTCTTCGTCGTCGATGTCACGATCCTCGACTGGCTCGGAATCCTGGTCCTCCTCGTCGCTCTCGGGAACCTCGCCGTGGTCTACGGAAAGTGGGCCACCACGTACTTCGTGTTGTCGTCGGAGCGTCTGATCTTCCGGACGGGGGTGCTCAGCAAGACAGGGGTCGAGATTCCCCTTGATCGGGTGAACAACGTCAACTTCCGGCAGTCGCTGTTCGAGCGAATGATCGGCGCAGGCGACCTGCTCATCGAGTCGGCGGGCGAGAGCGGCCAGAGCCGGTTCAGCGATGTTCGCAAGCCCGATGCCGTCCAGAACGAGATCTACCGCCAGGTCGAGTCCCAGCGGAGTCGAGCCG
Organism: uncultured Acidimicrobiales bacterium; assembly: GCA_964443165.1. GTDB lineage: Bacteria > Actinomycetota > Acidimicrobiia > Acidimicrobiales > Poriferisodalaceae > JAYPWI01. The sequence continues at coordinate 3,851 of CAYUBX010000028.1, read as the reverse complement.
CCGGTCAGGCCTCGGCGATATCGCGCGTGCAGGACGACCGGGAGGACGAGCGGCCGGCCGGCGGGGCGGCTGGCGCATCCATCGCTCAGCAGATCGAGGAGCTGGACGAGCTGCGGAAGAAGGGCTTGGTCACCGAGGACGAGTTCGAGGCCAAGCGGCGCGAGCTCCTCGACCGGATGTGAGCACGTCTCCCCGCGTCGTCAGCCTCGTCCCGAGCGTCACCGAATCGTTGCTGGCGTGGGGCGTCGTGCCCGCGGCCTGCACCCGCTTCTGTGAACAACCTGATCTGCGCCACGTCGGCGGTACCAAGGACCCCGATGTCGACGCCATCGTCGAACTCGCTCCGGACCTGGTCGTGGTGGACAGGGAGGAGAATCGGATCGAGGACCACGATGCCTTGGTCGCCGCGGGCGTGGAGGTCGAGGTCGTGCACGTCGCCGATCTCAGCGACATCAGTCGCGAGATGGGGCGGTTGGCAGAGCGGGTCGGAGTGACCTTCGAGGCGCCGCGACTGGGTCCCGACCTCGCGCCGCGCCTCACGGCCTTCGTCCCGATCTGGCGGCGGCCGTGGATGTCGATCGGCGCTCCGACCTACGGCACGAGCCTGTTGGCGCATCTCGGAGTGCGGGTCGCCTTCGCTGACCGCGACGCCACCTACCCGACGCTCGAAGAAGACGAGATCCTCGAGGCGGGTGTCGACGTGGTTCTCGCTCCGACGGAGCCGTACCCGTTCACCGAGCGCCACAGAGAGATGCTCGGGCGCTTCGGTCCGGTGGAGTTCGTCGATGGCCAGGACCTCTTCTGGTGGGGGGCGCGCAGCGCGGGCGCCGTCGATCGTCTCCGGGATCAGCTCGCGTCGATCTGACCCGCTGCGACACCGTGCTCAAGATCGGCTGAGGCGTATCGTTCGCTGCATGGAACCCACCAGCACGGGCGTCGCCCGCAACGGCGACGCCGAGATCTACTACGAGGTGTTCGGCGATGGGAGCGAGCTGGCCGAGACGCTTCTCCTCGTCAACGGACTCGGCAGCCAGTTGCTCAGCTACTCCCCGGAGTTCTGCCGCCGGTTCGTGGACGCGGGGTTTCGCACCATCCGGTTCGACAATCGGGAGGTGGGTCTCTCCTCAAAGACCGAGGGACGACCGCCCAATATGAAGAAGGTCATCGAGGCGACCAGAGCCCGCGAGCCAGCGGGCGTTCCCTACGGGCTCCCCGATATGGCGAACGACGCCGTCGCGGTGCTCGACGCCTGCGGCGTTGCTGCGGCGCATGTCTGGGGGATGTCGATGGGCGGCATGATCGTGCAGCAGACGGCCGTGGACCACCCCGATCGAGTGCGCACGCTCACGTCGGTGATGTCGTCCACGGGAAACCCGAAGGTGGGCGGGGCGACCCCTGAGGCGATGGCGGTGCTGACCACGGCTCCGCCGGCGGACCGCGAGGGCGCCATCGAGCACGGCATCAATAGCCGTGCCGTGAACGGCGGATCGCTGTACGACCCGGAGTGGAGCCGCGAGTTGGGCGAGGCGGCCTACGACCGTTGCTTCCATCCGATCGGGACGGCGTTTCAGATGGCCGCCATCACGAGCGCCGGGAACCGCACCTCCTCGCTCGGTGCGATTACCGCGCCGACGACGGTGATCCACGGTCGACTGGACCCGCTGATCCAGCTCAGCGGTGGCGAAGCGACAGCGGACGCGATCGCTGACTCGAAGCTCGTGATCTACGACGAGATGGGACACGACATCCCCGAGCCGCTCTGGGAC
>CAYUBX010000028.1:0-2075 GCA_964443165.1 uncultured Acidimicrobiales bacterium | reverse complement strand
GGTGGAGTTGGCCGGTCGCGCACGATGAGCGACGTCGTCACTGATCTCGATCAGCTGGTGGCTCTCTACGGCGACCCGCGGCCCGCCTCGCTCACCAAAGAGGTCAGCGCGCTCACTCCTGAGTACCAGGCGTTCATCGAGGCGGCACCGCTGATGGCCGTGGCCACAGCGGGACCCGATGGGCTGGACTGCTCGCCGCGAGGCGACGACCCCAATGTCGTCGACGTCGTTGACCCGACCACCCTTCGATTCCCGGACCGCAAGGGCAACAACCGGCTCGACACGCTGCGGAACCTCGTCGCCGATCCGCGGATCGCGCTCCTCTTCCTCATTCCAGGCATCACAGAGACGATGCGGGTGAACGGACGGGCGTCGATCAGCGTCGCGTCCGAGTTGATCGAGCAGTACACGGTGGGGGCGAGCGCCCCCCGAACCGTGGTGGAGGTGTCGATCGAGCGCGTCTACTTCCAGTGCTCTCGAGCGATGATGAGATCGCGGGTCTGGGAGTCGGACCGCCAGGTCGATCGGGCGAGCCTCCCCACCTGCGGGCAGATGCTCGAACGGGTCAGCAGTGGTGAGATCGACGCCGCGACATACGACGACGGTCTCGAGGAGCGGTTGCGCGCCGACCTCACCTGAGAAACCTCGGCCTCCAGAGCGTCTCACCGCGCGGGTAGCGTTGCTCCTCGATACCGGACACGAGAACGACACAGAGGGGTGCCGATGGGGCCGCTACAGGGAATCAGGATCATCGAGCTCCAGGGCATCGGCCCCGGCCCGTTCTGCGGAATGATGCTCTCGGACATGGGTGCCGAGGTCATTCGCATCGACCGGGCTGTCAACGCGCGTGGCGGCGATCCCGACACACCTCCCGTCGACGTGCTCGCCCGCGGTCGCAAGTCGATCGGTGTGGACCTCAAGAACCCCGACGGTGTGGAGACCGTTCTTCGGCTGATCGAGACGAGCGACGGGCTGATCGAGGGCTTTCGCCCTGGCGTGATGGAGCGGCTGGGCCTCGGACCAGACGACTGCCTCGCTCGCAACCCCAAGCTCGTCTATGGCCGCATGACCGGATGGGGCCAGGAGGGTCCGTACGCGATGGCGGCGGGTCACGACATCAATTACATCGCGCTCGCCGGCGCCCTCGAACCGATCGGCCGCAACGGTGAAGCCCCGGTCCCGCCGCTCAACCTGGTCGGCGATTTCGGCGGAGGCGGCATGCTGCTGGCCTTCGGCATGGCGTGCGGTCTGCTCGAGGCTGCCCGGTCCGGCGAGGGGCAGGTGGTCGATGCCGCGATGGTCGACGGTGCCGCCACGCTGATGGCGATGTTCCACTCGATGCGCGCGATGGGCGTGTGGAACGACGAGCGGGGAACCAACCTGCTCGACACGGGCAGTCACTTCTACGACGTCTACGAGTGCTCGGACGGCCGCTACATCAGCCTCGGTTCGATCGAGCCCCAGTTCTACGCAGAGCTGATGCGGCTGAGCGGTCTCGAGGGGGACGAGGAGTTCGCGAACCAGATGGCCCGCGGACAGTGGCCGCACCTGAAGGAGCGGATCACCGAGGTCTTCAAGCAGAAGAGCCGGGACGAGTGGTGCGAGATCATGGATGCGACCGACGTGTGTTTCGCTCCGGTTCTGACGCTCGAAGAGGCGCCGCAGCATCCCCACAACGTCCACCGCGAAGTGTTCACCGAGGTGGCCGGCGTCACCCAGCCCAACCCGTCGCCGCGTTTCAGCCGGACCGAGCCCACGATTCAGGGCCCACCGTCGCACGCTGGTGCCGAGACCGACGATGTGTTGGCGAGCGCCGGATTCGACGCCGACGACATCGCCAAGCTGCGGGACACGGGAGCTGTTGCGTAGGTGGCGACAGCGGTCTTCTTTCACGCACATCCCGGCGATGAGGCCATCGCCACGGGCGAGACCCTCGCAGAGCTCCTACGTGATGAGGGTGCCACCGAGATGACCTGCTGTGACGATCACGGCGGAAACGGACACCCCGATCACATCCAGGATCATGGGGTCGGTCACCGAGCAGCGCAGCTCGCAGGGGAGGTCGAGTTGTTCGG
>CAYUBX010000027.1:0-13195 GCA_964443165.1 uncultured Acidimicrobiales bacterium | reverse complement strand
GATGAAGCCGCCGCTCTCTTCGTGTGGAAGAACGTAGAGGCGGTTGGCCAGCATGGCGTCGACCGTCATCTGGGCCACGTCCTCCACGGCGAGCACGGACCCACTGAGGTCTGCGTTGTCCTCACCCTGATCCTCGACTCCAGGTGAGGCCTCGGGGCCGCCGAGCTCATCCGGGCGGTTTCGTTCGGAGGAACCGATGTTGGTCTCGACTCGCATCGGGCACAGGACCGTCGAACCGATCTGGTGCTCCCGGAGCTCGCGCCGAAGCACCTCCGCCATCGCGACCACCCCGTACTTCGCGACGCAGTACGGCCCGAGGCCGACGTTGGGCACGAGGCCCGCGAAGGAGGCGGTGAAGAGGAGGTGCCCTCCCTCGCCCTGCTCGATCATTCGCGGCAGAAATGCCTCGACACCGTGGATCGGCCCCCAGAGGTCCACGTCGATGGTCCACTTCCAGTCCTCGTGCGTCATCTCCGAGACAGGACCACCGACGGCGATGCCGGCGTTGTTGAACACGATGTGCGCCGCGCCCATCACATCGAAGGTCTCGTCAGCCATCGCCTGCACCGAATCGAAGTCGGACACGTCGCAGACGATGCCGTGAGCTTCGGCCCCGTCGGCCCGCAACTCATCGATCGCTGGGTCGAGCGCCTCCTGTTCGATGTCGACCATCACGAGGCGCGCCCCGAGACCCGCCATGATGCGTCCGGTCGCGAGACCGATCCCGCTCGCCCCTCCCGTGATGACCGCGACCCGTCCGTCTAGCTCCCCCATGGTGTCCCCCTCCTGGTTGTTGCCAGGTCTATATCAACCTGAGGTCGAGAAAGCCATCGAAGCCCCGCTTCAGCCGCGGCTCGAAGAACGCGTCGGCCCTTCCAGAGGACGGCGCTCCACCGGGGGCGACACCATGGTTGAACGTCATCGGGCGGTGGCGTCGATCGCGCAGAGCGTGAGTGGGTCTTCGTGACCTAGCCGATGAGTCCCACGCATCGAGGACTCTCTCGTCACACCACCCGGTCGGAACCGCCATCGATCGGGACTTGTGCGCCGGTGACCACGCGATAGCTCGGCCCACACATGTCCGCCACGAGTCGCGCCACATCGGTGGACCGGATCTCGCGGCCGAGCAGGTTTCGCGTGCGGTACTCCTCGGCGGTCACTCCGTACGCGGCGGCCCGCTCCTCGATGAGGTCATCGCTCCAGAGGCCCGTGTCGAACACGCCATCGGGATGCACGGTGTTGACGGTGATGCCGTCGGCCGCCCATTCGAGCGCGGCGACCCGTGCGAGTTGGGTGACGGCGGCCTTGGAGGCGGAATAGGCGGCTGCACCACGGCCGGGCGCGGGCACGTTCTTCGACCCGACGAGAACGGCCCGACCGCCACGGTGTGCGAGCGCGAGGAAGGGGTGGGCGGCCGTCATCGTCGCCGCGACACCGTCGAGATTGACCCGCAGCGTCTTGGTCCAGCGGGCGTGGTCGAGCTCGGAGATGGGTGCGCTGTCACCGAAGGTTCCCGCGGCGGCGACGAGCAGGTCGATTCCGCCGAAGCGCTCGATACCGCTCGCCATGCCGGCTGCCAGGTCGGCGGGATCGGTGACATCGGCGCGGACGCCGTGGAACGCCGCGCCGCCCAGCGCATTACCGACATCGGGGTCGATGTCGATACCGACGACGGCAGCGCCGCGGGCCAGGAGTTCTGCGGCGCAGGCACGCCCGATCCCCGAGGCCGCCCCAGTGACGAGCGCCACCTCTCCGGTGAGAGCCGGCGGCGATCCGGCGAGCTTCAACTTCGCCTGTTCGAGTTCCCAGTACTCGACGTCGAACAGGTCCCGCTCCGGAAGGGCGACGAAGCCGCCGAGGCCGTCCGCGGCTTCGATGACGTCGATCGTGTGGTGATAGATGTCTGCGGCGATGTCGGCGTCGATCACCCGCGGGCCAGCGGTCAGCATTCCCAGCGCCGGATCCAGGACAACGCGCGGGGCGGGGTCGAGCATCTGGAGGTCGGCCCCGTCGGAGTTGCGATCGAAGTAGCCGCGGTAGGAGTCCGCGTACGCATCGATGTCGGATCCGAGCAGCGGAACCCGTTTCGTCCGGATGATGTGATCCGGCGTCGCGCAGCCCTGCTGGCTGATGGTGGCCAGGTCGTCACGCGCAACGAAGCGCGCCACCCGTTCGTCGGTGGAGCGCGACATCACCATCGGGCGGCCTGCGCACTCGCAGAGGCCGGCCCGCAACCTCGCCAACTCGAGGGGGTCGATCGCATCGAGCGAGATCGCCTCCTCGCGAGGGACCGCATTCGCTTCGAGGTACTGCTCCGCCTCGGAGATCACCTCGACCATGCGCTCGTAGGCGACCTTGGTGGTGTCGCCGAAGGTGAACACGCCGTGGTTCATGAGGATCATCGAGGTCGTGCTGTCTGTCGCCTGATCCCGCCAACACTCGGCCGCGACACGGGCGAGGTCGAAGCCGGGCATCACGTATGGCACGACCACCGCCGTGTCCCCCCACAGCTCCGCGACCACATCGTCACCGCGTGGCGTGTTGGTGACCGAGAGCACGGCGTCGGCGTGTGAATGCTGAACCGCGGGAAAGGGGAGGATGGCGTGGAGGATCGCCTCGACACTCGGGGTGGGCGCGGAGGCGTCGAGGAGGTTGCAGCGGAGCTGGTTCACCATCTCGGAGTCGCTGAGCGATGCCATTTCGGCCAGCCGAACCACCGGCTCGAGTCGCAGTGGAGCGAAGCCCGCGGCCTCGATCGTGGCCAGATCCCAGCCGCTGCCCTTCACCCAGAGCACCTCGATCGGGTCACCGTGGATGTCGGGCTCGACGGTCTTCACGGATGTATTGCCTCCGCCGTGGAGAACCAATGCGGTGTCGCTCCCGAGCAGGCGTGATCCGTAGACGCACTCGCCAAGTGCACCCTCGAACGCCGCGACCGCGGTGTCGTCCCAGTCGCTTTTCATGAGCGCAGCTCCAATGCGGCGATCGATTGGTCGAACGGGGGGCGGAGGACTCCGGCCTCGGTGATGATCGCGGTGATCAGCGACGCAGGTGTGACATCGAACGCGGGGTTGGCCGCATGCACGCCTTCGGGGGTGAGGCGTTCGACCCCGACTCTGTGAACCTCGTCGTGGTCACGCTGCTCGATCACGATCTGATCGCCCGTCGGGAGCGATGCGTCGATCGTGGAGGTGGGGGCTGCGACATAGAACGGCACCTCCGCGGCCTGGCAGGACAGTGCATGCGTCAGGGTGCCGATCTTGTTCGCGGCGTCGCCGTTGGCGGCGATGCGATCGGCGCCCACGATGTACGCGTCGACCCCGCCCCCGAGGATCGTCGACGCCATCGCCCCATCGGGAACGACGGTTACGTCGATCCCCGCGTCCGCCAGCTCCCACGCCGTCAGCCGGGCGCCCTGGAGGAGCGGACGGGTCTCGGACGCCAGGGCCCGAACGGGGGACCCGGCGGCGGCTTTGACGTACATCGGCGCCAGCGCGGTTCCGATTCCGGCCGTGGCGAGCCGACCAGCGTTGCAGTGTGTGCCGATCGTGACCGCGTTGGCCAGTTCCTCGCTCCCGAGGCGCCCGATCTCCTCGCAGGCGGCAGCATCTTCGGCGCCGATCGCGAGCGCTTCCGAGAGAAGCGCAGCGCGCAGGCCCTGCACGTCGGCCGACGCTGCGACGCGCGCTGCAGCGAGCGCGCGATCCACCGCCCAGCGGAGGTTCACCGCTGTGGGTCGCGCGTTGCCGACGCGCGTGCGGAGCTGCTCCAGCACCCGCCACGCCTCATCGGTATCTGATGGTCCGGCTTCGTCGAGACCGACCACGAGGGCGAGAGACCCGAAGGCACCGAGTGCCGGCGCGCCACGGATCGCGAGCCGAGAGATGGCGTCGACCGCGGCGTCGACGGATCGGATCTCCAGGATCGTGAGTTCGCCAGGCAGCAGGGTCTGATCGATGATCCTGATGTGATCGTCTGCCCACGCGAGAGCGGGCATCGGGTCCGGTTGGTTCACAGGGTCATCATGTTCCGAAGAGTCGGTCGCCCGCGTCGCCGAGCCCAGGCACGATGTAGCCGACCTCGTTGAGGTGGCTGTCGACCGCCGCGGTGACGATGTCGACGTCGGGGTGGCGCGCGGTGAGCTCGGTGATGCCCTCGGGCGCCGCGACGAGGCACATGAACACGATGCGTGCGGGTTCCCTCGCGGCGATGATGTCGAGTGCGGCGCAGGAGCTGTGTCCTGTCGCGAGCATCGGATCGATCACGATCACCTCGCGGCCGCTGAGATCCGGGAGCCGCACGACGTACTCGTGGGCTTCGAGCGTCTCCTCGTCTCGGTAGAGCCCCACGACTCCGATGTCGGCGTCGGCGATCACGCGCAGGACGCCGTCGAGCATTCCGTTTCCGGCCCGAAGGATCGAGACGAGAACCGGTGGTCCGCCGACCAGCGACACCCCGTCGTGATCCGTCAGAGGAGTGGTGACGGTCGCGGGTTCGGTCGGCAGGTGCTCTGTTGCGGCGAGCGTCAGCAGGCACCCGATGTCCGCCAGCAGCGCTCGAAACTCGCCGGTCTCGGTGGTGATGTCGCGCAGGCGAGTGAGCTTGCTGCCGACGAGAGGGTGGACGACTTCGGTGACCGATGTCATGGAGTCGTCGCCCCGATGCGGTCTCTCGATCGGCCTGCCGCAGGCTTAGCATGTGTCATGGAACCAACAGTAGAAGCAGGTCACCCGGACCTGGCACGACCGACGGTGGAGCAGGTTCGACAGCTCCCGAAGGTCCTCCTTCACGATCACCTCGACGGCGGCTTGCGCCCGCAGACCGTCATCGACCTCGCTCAGCAGTTCGGCTACGACCGACTCCCCACCGTCGAGCCCGATGAGCTCGCGACGTGGGTGCAGCGGGGCGCCAGTCGGCTGGACCTCACCCTGTACCTGGAGACGTTCGCCCACACCGTCGGTGTCATGCAGACCCCCGAAGCGCTCGAGCGCGTCGCGTTCGAGTGCGCCGAGGATCTCGCGCAGGACGGCGTCGTCTATGCCGAGGTCCGATTCGCTCCCGAGCTCCACACCGAGCAGGGTCTGAACCTCGATGAGGTGGTCCGCCACGTCGTCCGCGGCTTCGAACAGGGCTCGGCGGGGACACCCCTCACCGTCGGGGTGCTGTGCACGGCGATGCGCTCAGCCGCCCGGTCGCTAGAGATCGCGGAGCTCGCCGTCCGCTGGCGGGACCGGGGTGTCGTCGGGTTCGACATCGCTGGTGCGGAGGCGGGAAACCCCCCGACCCGCCATCTCGATGCTTTCCACCTCGTGCAGCGCGAGAACTTCCACACCACGATCCACGCCGGTGAGGCCTACGGCCCCCCGTCGATCTGGGAGGCGGTGCAGTGGTGCGGTGCCGAACGGCTCGGTCACGGGGTGCGCATCGTCGACGACATCCACGAGCGGGGCGACGGAAGCTACGAGCTCGGACGCCTCGCCGCCTACATCCGCGACTGCCGGATCCCGCTGGAGGTGTGCCCCACGTCCAACGTGCACACCGGGGCCGCCACATCCATCGAGAAGCACCCGATCGACCTGCTCAAGCGCCTCCAGTTCCGCGTCACCGTCAACACGGACAACCGGTTGATGAGCAACGTCACCATGACCGATGAGGTGTTCAACCTCGTCGATGCATTCGGCTACACGTTCACAGACCTGCAGTGGCTCACGATCAACGCGATGAAGAGTGCGTTCTGGCCGTTCGATGATCGTCTGCGAATCATCAACGATGTGATCAAGCCTGCGTACGCGCTCCACCTCTGAGGGGCATGATGGCGGCCGTGTCGGTCGAGTCCATCGTCATCGCAGCAGAGGTCGCCGAGGCGCTCGACGCAGGTCGTCCGGTCGTCGCGATGGAGTCGACCATCTACAGCAACCTCGGCTTGCCGAGTCCCAGCAATGCCGAGGCACTCGATCGCTGTTGTGCTGCGGTTCGCGAGGCGGGTGCCACCCCTGCGGTGACAGCGGTTCTGGGTGGGCGACCAGTCGTCGGGCTCGCCGAGGCCGAGGTCGAGCGTGTTCTCGCCGGAAGCGCCAAGGTCGCAGAGCGCGATCTTCCCGTCGCGATCGCACAGCGCTGGGAGGTCGGGGTGACCACGGTTTCGGCAAGCGTGGCCTTGGCGGCAGCGGTCGGGATCGACGTGTTCGCTACTGGTGGGATCGGCGGGGTGCACCGGGGGAGCGAGGTCAGCGGCGATGTGTCCGCCGATCTCGGAGCGATCGCCCGCTTCCCCGTGGTCACCGTGTCGGCGGGAGCGAAGGCTTTCCTCGACCTGCCACGAACCCTGGAGGTCCTCGAGACCCTGTCGGTCCCGGTCCTCGGGTTCCTCACGGACCGCTTTCCGGCCTTCTACGTGCGCGACTCCGGTCAGCCGGTGCCCCATTCCGTCGAATCCCCCGCCGAGGTCGCGGAGGTGCACGTCAATCGCCGGGCCGTCGGTGGGGGAGGGACGCTCGTCGCCAACCCGATCCCCGAGTCCGCGGAGCTCGATCGCGATCGCATCGACGCCGCCATCGGGCGCGCGCTCGACGAAGCGGAAGTGGCGGGGCTCACAGGCCCCGGCGTCACGCCGGCGGTGCTGGCTGCGATCGCGGACGCCACCGACGGAGACTCGGTCCCCGCGAACCTCGCGCTCGCGGAGAACAACGCCCGCGTCGCTGCCGAGATCGCCGTCGCGATCGCCGAGATCAGGGCCACGTGAGCGCGGCGGACTTCGTCATCGTCTTCCTGGCGGTGGCAGTCGGATCCACCGTGAAGGGCGTCACCGGTGTGGGTCTGCCGCTCACGGCGGTTCCGCTGATGAGTCTGGCAATCGGTGTCGAGAACGCCGTCGTGGCGATCGCGATCCCGAACCTGGGGAGCAACGCGGCGATCCTCGCCGGAACCCGGGAGTCGAAGACGGAGATCGAGGGGCTGTCGACGTTCATCATCGTCGGCTGTGCGACGGCGATCGGGGGCGCGTGGATCCTGACGTCGGTTCCGGAACGATGGCTGCTTCTCGCGCTCGCGTCCGTGGTGACCGCATTTCTCGTGTGGCGGTTCGTCGCCGTCGACCCCCATTGGACGCCCCGGGTTCGGCGCTGCGGCCGGATCCCTGTGGCTGCGGCGACCGGTCTCGCTCAGGGCTCGATCGGAATCTCCGGACCGATCGTCGCCCCGTGGTTCCAAGGTCATGGCCTCAGCCGCGATGCGTTCATGTACGCGAACTCGTACGTCTTCCTGGTCACGGGCGTGGCGCAGATCATCGGGCTGACGGTCAACGGTGTCTGGACGAGCGACCGTGTCGTTGGCGCGGCGGTCGCCTCCGTCGCGATCTCGATCGTGCAGCCGATCGCGTTCCGGATGGGGCGACGACTCGATCAGAAGGCGTTCGATCTGGCGGTGACAGCTGTGCTGTGCATCGCCGTCGTGAGTCTGGTCGTTCGGGCCATCTGAGGACGTCGCCGCGGCGGTAGCTTCGTCGCGGTGCCTCGCCTCGTCGCCTGTCTGATCCCCGGCGGGCAGCCGTTCGTCGACGAGATGCAGCGCGTGTGGGATGCGGGCGACGCTCTGCTTCCGATCGATCAGCGCCTGTCTGCCGACCAGCAGCAGCGACTCATCGATCGGCTCGGCGCGGAGATCGTGGTCGAGGCCGACGGGACGCGCTCGCACTGCGCCGGCTGGCCGGTCGACGACGGCGATGCGCTCGTCATGGCGACGAGCGGCAGCACCGGCGACCCCAAGGGTGTCGTGCTGACCCACGACGCCGTCGCCGCCAACGCGTACGCCACGTCAGCCTTCCTGGAGGTCGATCCATCGCGCGACCGCTGGCTGTCTTGCCTGCCGCTCTCGCACGTCGGCGGGCTCTCGGTGGTGTTCCGCGCGCTGCTCACGGGTACCCAGCTCGAGGTGCACGGGGCCTTCGATGCCGAGGCGGTCACCGACGCCGCTCACCGGGGTGCGACGCTCGCGTCCTTCGTGCCCACCGCCATGGCGCGCATCGACACGTCACCGTTCCGCAAGATCCTGGTCGGAGGCTCAGCAATCCCTCCGGACCGACCCGCCAACGCAGTCGCGACGTACGGGATGACCGAGACGGGCAGCGGTGTCGTCTACGACCGCATCCCGCTCGACGGCGTCGAGATCCGGATTGTCGACGGGGAGATCCAGCTCCGATGCCCGATGCTCCTCCGCTGCTATCGCGACGGAAGCGATCCTCGTACCGCGGACGGCTGGTACCCCACCGGGGATGCAGGGGCCTTCGACGACGGCCTGCTCCAGGTCTTCGGGCGTGTGGGCGACATGATCATCACCGGGGGCGAGAACGTCTGGCCCGTTGCGGTCGAGAGGGCGCTCGAGGGAGCCCGGGGGGTTGCCGCCAGTGTTGTCGTGGGACGGCCCGATCCCGAGTGGGGCCAGGTCGTCACGGTGGTGGTCGTCCCGGTGGCCGGCGAAGCTCCGCCGGAGCTCGATGACCTGCGTGACCTGGTGAAACGCACCCTGCCCGCCTACTGCGCCCCCCAGCGGCTGGAGGTCGTGGACCGCCTTCCGACCTCAGCGATCGGCAAGGTGAAACGCCACGAGGTGTGACGCGCGCCACCTCGATAGAGGGGAAGGGTCCAGCGCGCTGTCTGCGTTGATCATTGGGCCTTCACCTCTGGAAGGGGTCTGCCCGATGAGCACCACTCCCATCACCGCACTGCCAGTTCTGTCCGCAACCTCCGGCGTCGTGTTCCCCGAAATGGTCGTGACGTTCCGCCTCGAGAGCGAGGAGGCGCGATCCGCGCTCGACAGCGCCGGATACGCCGGCAATCAGCTCCTGCTCGTTCCCCAACCCGGTGACCGCTCGTTGTCGATCGGTGTGATCGTTCGCGTCGAGCACGCCCAGAAGATGCCGGACGGCACGCCGGCCGTCGTCATCCGCGGCATCGAGCGCGCTCGGGTGGGCGCAGCCGTGGCCGGCGACGGCGACGGGCTCTGGGTCGAAGTGCAGCCCATCGATGGGCAAGACGCCGACGCCGACGCCGACGGCGGCGAGCTCGCGGTGCTCGCGACCGAGTACCGAGCTCTGGCCACCCGCCTGCTCGAGCTCGCGGGAGCGCCCACCATGGCGTCGGCTCTCGACGAGGTGAGCGACCCCGGCGCCCTGGCCGACACGATCGGCTGGTGGCCCGACCTCGACTTCGAGCGTCGGGTCGAGCTGCTGGAGACGGTGGACGTTCGAGCACGGCTCCTGCTTGCGACCGATTGGGTTCGGGAACTCGTGGCCGAAGCCGAGCTGATGAACAAGATCCGCTCCGGGGTCAACGAGGACCTCGAGAAGGGCCAACGTGAGGCGATTCTGCGTCGGCAGATGGACGCGATCCGCGCCGAGCTCGGCGACGCAGGTGACGACGACGTCGTCGCCGAGTTCCGGGAGAAGCTCGCCGCGCTCGACGTGTCGGACTCTGTTCGCGTCCCGATCGAGAAGGAGATCGACCGTCTCGATCGCACCGGCGACCAGGGAACGGAGGCGGGTTGGATTCGCACCTGGCTCGACCATGTCTTCGAGATCCCGTGGGGCGAGGTGTCCGAGGACGACCTCGACCTCGAGGGCGCTGCAGGCACCCTCGACGCCGACCACACCGGCCTCGAGGACGTGAAGGACCGGATCCTCGAATTCCTCGCGGTTCGCAAACTCCACGCCGAGCGTGACCTCGACGGCGGTCATTCACCCGGCGGGAGCATCCTCGTCCTCGTCGGACCTCCCGGTGTCGGCAAGACCTCCCTCGGTGAGTCGGTCGCCCGGGCGCTCGGGCGCGAGTTCGTGCGCATGAGCCTCGGCGGTATCACGGACGAGGCGGAGATCCGCGGGCATCGTCGCACCTACGTGGGGGCACGACCCGGACGGATCGTCCGTGCGCTCGCCGACGCCGGAACGATGAACCCAGTCGTGCTGCTCGACGAGATCGACAAGGTCGGCGTCAGCTATCGCGGCGGTCCCTCGTCTGCACTCCTCGAGGTTCTCGACCCCGCGCAGAACAGCACGTTCCGCGATCACTACCTCGAGATGGACCTCGATCTGTCGAATGTGTTCTTCATCGCCACGGCCAACGTTGCGGATCAGATCCCCGGGCCCCTCCTCGACCGCATGGAGGTGATCGCCCTCAACGGCTACAGCGCCGACGAGAAGTGGGAGATCGCCCGTGACCACTTGCTCCCGCGGATCTACGAGCGCAACGGGGTGACCGCTGACGAGGTCGATCTCCCCGAGGACGTCGTCCGTTCCGTGGTTGCCAAGTACACCCGCGAAGCCGGCGTCCGCCGGCTCGAACAGCGGCTCGATCGGCTCGTCCGGCGGGCAGCTCGGAAGGTCGCCGAAGGCGAGGACCACGTGGAGATCACCAGCGACCAGCTACGTGACGCCTTGGGGCGTCCCGCCCCCAACGAGCGCCCAACCAGGCGGGTGACCGCGCCGGGCATCGCCTCGGGTCTCGCGGTGAGTGGCGCAGGCGGAGACGTGCTCTTCGTCGAAGCCGTCGCCACAGACGGGAAGGCGGGCCTGTCCCTCACCGGACAACTCGGTGAGGTGATGCAGGAGTCCGGCGAGATCGCACTGGCATACCTCGGCTCGCACGCCGACGAGCTCGGACTGAGCATCCCCGACGACACCCGGTTTCACGTCCACTTCCCAGCGGGCGGGACACCCAAGGATGGTCCGAGCGCCGGCGTGACGATGACCACCGCGCTGGCGTCGCTGCTGTCTGGGCGCATAGTCCGCGACGATGTCGCGATGAGTGGCGAGGTGACGCTGCACGGCAAGGTGCTGCCGATCGGTGGCGTCAAGGAGAAGGTCCTCGCAGCTCACCGTGCCGGGGTGAGCCACGTGATCCTGCCGGAGGAGAACCGCCACGACGCCGAGGATCTCCCCGACGACGTCCGAGACGCGATCGAACTCCACTTCGCGGATCAGGTCAGCGAGGTGCTGGAGGTCGCCCTTGCCGCATGAAGTTGAGTCACTTTGGTGTCAGGCACCGAAGTGACTCAACTCAGGCGATGGTGCCTGTGTAGGGGTCGCGCATCGTGAGGCAGTACTCGACGCCGGTGGGGTCGGTCAGCGTGGTCCAGTAGCGGCCGCTCAAGCGGATGGTCGCACCCAGTGCGACATGCTCGGCCGCGATGGCATCGATGTTGTCTCCACACGCGAGGTCGAGGTGAGCCGTCACCGACGTCCTCGTGTCGTCCTCGCCGAGTCGCTGGAAAAGAAGGCGGATCGGCAGGCCGGTGAGCTGGGTCATCCATGCGTATTCGGGGAGCGCGCCGGTCGCGAGGTCGCGGTCCAGCAGCGCGGCCCAGAACGCACACTCGGTCTCCCACAGCTGGTGTGGAACGTCGATGCACAGCTGGTCGATCGCCCGCGGCGGGTCGTGCCGATCCGGTGCGGACGCGGCCGACTCCCCATGCGGCGCGACGAAGCAGAACTCCATCTCGCCGGGCGAGTGCAGTGCAACGTGTCTATCTCGATGGGTGATCACCGCCCCCGAGCGGAGCGCAGCGGCGGTGGCCTCTTCGACGTCGTCGACATGCAGATCGAGATGGCAGCCCACGCGTCCGTCGGTGGTTCGCTGTAGCCGGAGGTGGGCATCTCCATCCGGTGGTGTCAGGGTCACGAACTCGCCGGCGCTGCCGTGACGTTCGGACAGACCGGTCGCCGCGACCTGCTGCCAGAAGTCGATCGCCTCCTGGTGGTCCGACTCGTCTCGGTCGATGAACGCCGTGAGCCAGAGGATCTCCATGGGGCGACGGTACCCGCGCTCGTCGACCGCTGACCTCAGCCCACCTCGTGGTGGAATTCGACCCGGAAGCGGACGCGTCCTTCGGGTTCCACTCGGTGAGGGCGTGAGGGTGGAATCACCTGTGTGGCGTTTGGCCCCATCCTTCGAGCCGGAAGCTCGGCGTCGGGGCCCTCCCAGACGAACCTCAGCGCCCCGTCGAGAACCCGGACGACTGCCCAGTTGTCTGCAGCGACCTCGTGGGCTGACAGCAGTCCCGCAGGGAGGGTCTCCTCGGTGAACTCTGGTGTGGTTCGTGTGTGCTCCACCCGGGGCGGGAGGGACAGGTCTGCGGGGTGGGTGTGGAGGGCTCCGCCGATGGGCGTCACATCGAGTGGGAGGTCCTCGACGAACAGCTCTGCTGTCCCGATGCCGTGGATCTCGTCGGGCGCGGCCAGGAGTGCCACATCGCGGGTGCAGCGCAACCCGATCGGCCCGTCGATGAACGACGACACGATCATTCGGACTCCTGCTTCGGAGGCGCGTTCGGCGAGTTCGATGGTCTGACGCGGTCCCCCGAGGACGGCCGGCTTGAGAAGCACCGCGCGCGCTCGGCCGCTCGAGATGAGCTCGTGCGAGCGGTCGATATCCGTGAGCGACTCGTCCGCGGCGATCGCGAGGCCTGTCGCTTCCTCGAGCGTTGTCCAGTCGGCTGGATTCGGGGTCGGCTCTTCGACGAGGTCGATAGCGACACCATCGAGGGCGGTGAGAACCTGCTGCGCTGTCGAGAGATCCCAGGCCTGATTGGCGTCGAGCCGAAGGAGAACGTCGGGGGAGAGCGAAGAGCGAGCTGCGATGACCCGGTCGATGTCATCGGAGGGTGAGAGCGCGCCGACCTTCAGCTTGACGGCGCGGTGCCTGCGGCGAGTCGCGCTCCTGCACGCCTCCGCCACGCCATCCGGCTCGGGGGCCCCGACCAGCGCCTGGACATGGAGCGGACCCGAAGGGCGGGCGATGCCGCGCCGATCGAGTTCGAGTTCGTGCAGGGCACAAGCTGCCGCGCCACGGGCGGACGGGGTGGACGGCTGTCGGCCGCCCTCGGCCCAGGAACGAAGCGCCGCGTGCGCCTCGGCGGGACTCTCCAGACCGAAGCCCGGAAGGGGTGCCGCCTCGCCACGGCCGACGTGGTCTCCGTCGGAGACCGTGACGATCGTGAGTTGACGGCGCTCGATGACGCCGTGGCCGGTCGAGAGTGGAGCGGCGAGCTCGAGCTCCTGGGTCGTGACCTCTATGCGCACCCGAAGTGATCCAGGATCGCGGTGAGCGTCGCGTCGGGCTGCTCCAGATGGGCGGCGTGGCCTGCATCGCCGATCACGGTCATGCGACACGTCGGAATCGACGATCGCATCTCGTCGGCGATGGCG
>CAYUBX010000026.1:0-13275 GCA_964443165.1 uncultured Acidimicrobiales bacterium | reverse complement strand
CGCGAGGGCGAGATGCTCATCCAATCGATGATCGAGACCGATGAGGAAGTCGAGCGGGCCGCCGCTCACCAGGTCCGTCTGGAGAAGCTGATGCTCGCCGCCGGTGGTATCGCGGGACCTGGCACCATCGGGGACCCCTACGTCGAGGTGGAGGAAGAGGGCTGATGCGCAAGATCTTTCCGGCCGAAGCACTGGCACGCGACCCGCGGTTCAACCGCCAGACGCCCGAGGAGCGGTTGAGCGACCCACGCATCAATCGCCCCGGCGCAGGCAACCCCTCGTCGTCGAAACTCTCGCCGGATCTGGCCAACGGCCCCGATCGCGCCCGCGCTCTCATGCATGGCATCTTCGTGGGCGAGATCCAGGCGCTCGAAGGCGCCGGCCGCACCTGCTGGGACTTCGAAGAGGGCACCGACGTGCCCTTCGAGCTCAAGCTCGACATGGCACGCCAGTGCTGGGACGAGGCGCGGCACTGTGAGATCTCCGTCGCTCTCAGCGACCACATGGGTACCGAGCTCGGTGAGTTCGCCGAGAACGTCACGCTCTACGAGGCGGCCTGCAACCCCGATCCGGTCCTCCGGCTCACCGGTGTCAACCGGGCGCTCGAGGGTCTCGCGATCGACGTCTTCAACACCATGAAGGAGTTCGGCAATCTCGCGGGCGATCCGGTGCTTGAGTTCTGCGAAGACTGGATGCTCGCCGACGAGGTGACCCACGTGAAGATGGGCTCGGATTGGCTCCGGCGACTGACCGCGAACGACAAGGAGCGGCTCGACAAGGCGCTCGAGTTCCAGCGGGTGGTCGACCGCCTCTTCTCCTTCAACGGCCTCCGGGGCGAGGACGACGACAGCCCCATCCAGCTGACGCGGCGCTTCCGCGAGCTCGCCGGATTCTCCAGTGAGGAGATCGACGAGATCGCCGACATGGCGCGCGAGTCCAAGAACGAAGCCCCGGTCTAGGCCGGCCGTGCCGATGGGCGTTGGGTGATGGGCACTGTCTCGGTCTCGCCGGAGACCTTCGAGATGATCTTCTTCGACGCGGCCGTCATCGGTGAGGTCGCCGCGGATGTCGCGGATCGGGTGGGTTTCTCCGATGACTTCTCGATCGTGGTCGAGGAGAGCTCGCCGCTGGGCCGCAGTCGATTAGGGAGCTACGACCCCGTCGTGATCGAGGTCGAAGGCGGCGCCTTCGAAGACACGCGTCGCCCCCGCAACTTCAGCCGAACCCGTTCGAGCGATGTGATCGGTCGTGCGCTGTTGCGCGTTCTCGATCGCCGGTCGGGACGCTTCGACGACTGCCCCTCCGATACCGACCTCGACTTGGCGCTCCACTCCGCATGGGACGTGTTCAGCGTCGGGCGGCTCGAGCGTCTCGGGTACTCACCGCAGCGCAAGCGGCGGCTGTATCAGTTCCGCAACCGTCATGGTTTCACCGATGCTGCCGACGCGGCGTTCGAGGAGCTGTGGGGCTCGAGCGACCTCGGCTGGACCGATATCGCCCGCATCAGCGAAGGCTGCCGCTAGCCGTCAGGCCTGGGTGCGGCGGACCTGCTCCTCGACCCACGGGTAGGTGGCGGCGAGTCCTGCGGCGAGATCGTTCGCCGGTGAGAATCCGAGCGCTTCGATGCGGTCGTTGCTGAAGTTGCGCGCCTGCACCCCGACGGGTCCTGGAACCCACTGCGGCGTGATCTCGCGACCCGCTGCCTCCGCGACGAGGCCGACGAGCTCTTTCACCGAGACGTATTCGCGAGTGCCGATGTTGGTGGGGCGTGTCTCGTCGCTGTCCATCAACCGCCGCACGCCGTCGACCAGATCGTCGACGTAGACGAAGCTGCGCACCGCGGTGCCGTCGCCCCAGACCTCGATCGTGCCGTCCGTCGACTGTGCGACCTTGCGCGAGAGCGCGGCGGGCGCTTTCTCGCGGCCACCGTCCCACGTGCCCTCGGGGCCGTAGCAGTTCTGGAACCGGGCGATCCGTGCCTCGAACCCGTGCTCGCGCCCGTATGCGGCGACGAGCCGCTCCGCGTAGAGCTTCTCCCACCCGTACTCGTTGTCCGGGAAGGCGGGGTAGGCGTCCTCTTCGCTGAGTTCGGCTTCGCCCACCTCCATGTCGCGGTACACGCACACCGACGATGCGAGGAAGAAACGGGCCGTCCCGTTGCGCGCCGCCGCCTCCACCGCGTTCAGGTTCACCAGCATGCTGTTGCGCATGATCTCGGTCTCGGCCGAGTGGATGAAGCCCATACCGCCCATGTCGGCGGCCAGTTGGTAGACCTCGTCGACCTTGGCGAGCGCATTGACTGCGGTCTCGATGTCGCGGAGGTCACCGACGACGAACTCGTCAGCGGCAGACGGCGTCCACTCCGGCTCTTTCACATCGATGCCGCGCACCCAGTAGCCGTCCGCCGCGAGGCGCCGGACGAGGTGGCTCCCGATGAAGCCACCTGCTCCACAGACGACGGCCCGTTTGGTCATTGTTTCCCTCTCGTGCGCGTCATGCGAGGTCGTGGGCGCTGATGCCCTCGAGTAGGTCGATGTCGGGCGGTTCGGTGAGGATCCCGGCGCAGCCCTCGGCCATCTCCACCATCACGGGTGAGTCGAAGTGCGCCCTCGCCTCCTCTTCCGAGTCCCACTTCTGGATGATCACGAAGCGGGTCGGGTCGGTGAAGGAGACGCAGAGATCTGCGTTGCGGCAGGCCGGCTGGTTGCGTGTCATGACGACGTACTTGGACAGCACGGCGAGCAGTTGGTCGGGATCTGCGGCCCTGAAGCGCAGAGAGAGGAGAGCGATCTCGAGATCGTCGTCGGCTGTCACGAATGGGCACTCTCTCGGGGCGAAGCGGGGGTGGGGGCTGTCCGACCACGCAGGCGGGTCGGGAAAACGCAGATCGAGTCGGAACGAATCGCACGAACGGGTAGTGTTGAAACTCACGTCAGTACGGACTGCGCCCCGTAGGGACACATATCCGAGCGTACCGGCGAGAAACAGTTGGTTCCGGCACCACGAGCCTGTCTGCCGAGGGAGTGAGGTCCAGAGGTGGCCAAGGAGAGGGTCGAGCGCGACGAAGAAGATCTCGTCCGCCTGTATCTCACCGACATCGGTCAGTACCCGCTGCTGACCAAAGACGACGAGGTCCGGCTCGCCCAGGCCATCGAGCGAGGCGTCGAGGCCCGTGAGCGCCTCGATACCGGCGCGATGGACGACGGCTCGCCCCTCACGGCGGCCAAGAAGCGGGAGTACCGCAAGGCCAACCGCGAAGGCGAGCAGGCCGAGCGCACGTTCGTGCAGTCCAACCTTCGCCTCGTCGTGTCGATCGCGAAGAAGTACCAGGCGTCGGGCCTCCCGCTCCTCGACCTGATCCAAGAGGGCAACCTCGGGCTGATGCACGCCGTCGAGAAGTTCGACTGGCGCAAGGGCTTCAAGTTCTCGACCTACGCCACGTGGTGGATCCGCCAGGCGATCACCCGCGGCATCGCCAACACGGGTCGCACGATCCGTCTCCCGGTGCACGCCGGCGACACGCTGGCTCGCCTCCAGAAGGCGCGCTCGCGGTTGGAGCTCAAGTACGGCCGTCCCGCGACGCTCGCCGAGCTGGCGGTCGAGGTCGACATGCCCGAGGAGAAGGTCACCGAGGCGCTTCGCTTCGCGGCCGAGCCGCTCTCGCTGTCCGAACCCCTCCGCGAGGACGGCGACGCCGAGCTCGGCGACGTCGTCGAGGACCGCTCGGCCGAGTCGCCGTTCGAGGTGGCAGCTACCGCGCTCCTTCCCGAGGAGATCAACCGACTCCTCGCCCCGCTCGACGAGCGCGAGCGCGAGATCCTCAAGCTGCGCTTCGGGCTGGACCGCGGTGAGCCCCGCACCCTCGAAGAGGTGGGGGAGCACTTCAACCTCACACGCGAGCGCATCCGTCAGATCGAGGCCCGCGCGATGTCCAAGCTGCGCCATCCCTCGAGCGACACCGGTGCCCGCGATCTCCTGAGCGTCTAGCCCCGCCGGTCAGACAGCGCGCCGCCGCGTGAGTGGGCGAGGCCCGATCCGGCTGTGCCGATCGGGCCGGAGAGAGGGATCCGCTGCGCATGATCCGCACCGAAGGTGCGGCGAACTCGCAGCGACATATGGCGGAGGTGGACGGGAATCGAACCCGCCGGACGGGGATCACCCGTCCCACCCGCTTTGAAGGCGGGGGAGCCCACCAGGCGCTCGGACACCTCCGGGGTGGACCTTAGAGGGTGACCCCGGAGGACACCTCACCGGGAGGAGGTTGGCGCGCCGACGACCCGTCGATAGGTTCGATCGAACACTTCCCCGGTGTGCTGCGGTTGGTCGCGGCGTGACTGTCAGGTGAAGTGCGGTGGTTCGTTCCGAGGGTCTGTCCGACCTCGTCGATCGGGTACACGATCGCTTGGTGTCGACGTCGGCTCCGCGTCGCGCGGATGTCGAAGCGGCGATCGACGCCCACGGCCCGGCGCTGGGTTCGGATGCGCGGCGGGCGGCGGTCGACGAGGTGCTCGGGCGGCTGGCTGGTCTCGGAGCCCTTCGAGCGCTGATCGACGATGACGAGGTCTCCGACGTCCTCATCAACGGCCCGGGCGATGTCGTGGTCGAGCGGGCCGGTCGCCTCGAGAGCGCGGGGTCGATCGGTGATGCGGAGCTGCAGCGACTGGTCGAGTTCCTTCTCGGGCCGACGGGTCGCCGGGTCGACAGGCGGTCTCCGGTGGTCGATGTTCGTCTCGACGACCGCACTCGGTGTCATATCGTCATCCCACCGGTCGCGGTCAACGGGCCGTGCGTCTCGTTGCGTCGGTTTCCGACGCGTCCGCGGCGTCTCGACGAGTTTGCCGAGGGGCCGGATCTCGACCACCTCGACCGGCTGACTCATGAGCGTGCCAGTGTCGTGATCTACGGCCCGACCGGCAGCGGCAAGACCTCCCTCCTCGCAGCGTTGCTCCGCTCGGTGTCGGAGGTGGAGCGTGTCGTGGTCATCGAGGAGGCGGCCGAACTTCCCCTTCAGGGTCGTCATGTGGTGCGGCTCGAAGGTCAGCCGCCCAACCTCGATGGTCACGGTGGGGTCACCTCCTCGGCACTGGTGGCCGCTGCGTTGCGCATGCGTCCCGACCGGTTGATCGTCGGCGAGGTCCGGGGCGTCGAAGCGGCGGGCTTCGTCCACGCGCTGAGCACTGGCCATCGGGGGTCGATGGGAACCGTTCACGCCGACAGCGCCGACGGCGCGTTGTGGCGGATCGAACAACTCGCTCTCGCGGGCGGTGCCGTGGGGGACGTGGGTCATCACCTGCGCGAGGTGGTGGACGTGGCGATCGGCATGCGCCGTCGGCCCGATGGTCGCCGGCGCGTCCACCGCATCGAGGAAGTGGCAGCCCGGTGAGCCTTGTCCCTGTGCTGGTCCTCGTGACGGTCGGGTGGCTCACCGCTCCGCGACGACGTCGTTGGGTGGCGGGTAGGCGCCGGGGTCTCAGCCAGCGCCGTCGCTCCCGTGAGGTGGCCGAGGCGGTGCCAGAGCTGTGTGGATCGATGGCCCGGAGGCTTGTCGTCGGTGAGACGGTGCTCGTCGCGCTCCGTGGCGCAGCCGAGAGCACGGTCCTCGAGGAGGAGGTGGTGCGTGTCGGCGACGACCATGCACGCGGCAGCACGCTTCGACGGGCCGTCCAGAGGTGGGCCGATCGATCGGACGCCGGCGAGGTGCGCGCGTTCGCCGCTGCCGTCGCGCTCGCGACGGGTCCGGTGGGAGCGCGACCCGAGCTGTTCGACTCGATCGCGGTGACGTTGCGCAGACAGCGGGAGCGGCGAGCGGACGCTGAGTCGCAGGCTGCCCAGGCGCTGTTGTCGTCGTGGGTCATCGCTGCTCTCCCGTGGATCGTGGCCTCCGCCGCACTGATCGAGGGTGGCGCGCCGGCTGACGTGCTCGTCGGAACGACCTTCGGTCGAGTCGCTCTCGCGACTGCGATCGCGCTCGAGGCGCTCGGACTTCTGTGGATGCGGCGCATGATCCGCAGCGCGATCCGATGAGCCCGTTCGTTCTCTGCGCGGTGGTCGCGGCGATGGGCGCGATGACACGCCCGGGCCATCGGCGGAAAGCGGCACCATCCACCGGTCCGAACGCCATGGTGGCTCCGATCGAACTCGAGGTGCTCGCCCAGCTGCTCGCGCTCGTGCGGCTCGGCTTGGATGCGGCCCTGTCCCTGACCGCCTCACTGGCGGTCGCGCTCGACGCGGTGGACTCCGATGAGCTCGCGGCGGAGCGCGCTGCGGTCTCCCGCGGGGACTCGGGGGTGGAGGTCCTCGACGCGATTGCCGAGCGCGGTGGACACCAGGTCGGCCTGGACGCGCTGGTCGTCTCCGCGCGCTACGGCCTTCCCGTCGGGCCCGCACTCGAGCGCGCGGAGCTGGATGCGGCCGAGCAACTGCGGCGCCGCACCGAGACCAGGATCCGGCAGCTCCCCGTCCGGCTGCTGTTCCCACTCGTGCTCTGCATCCTTCCCGCGTTCGTTCTCGTCGGCGTGGCCCCCGTGGTGGTGGCCGCGCTGCGCGTGTGACTTCCCCTCTACGTCCCACAACGAGGAGACCCCCAATGGAGACGACTTCACAGACACCGAATCCCGACCCAGACTCACCGATCCACGAGGAGGGTCAGGCAACCGCCGAGTACGCGTTGCTGACCGGCGCCATCGCTCTGGTCATCACTGCGGTGACGGCGTGGGCGGCCAGCACCGGCAAGATCGCCCGGCTGCTGGATCTGGTCTTCGACCATCTGGCTCGCGGGATCGGGTGAGGCCCCGGCGCGACGAGTCCGGCCAGGCGACCGCCGAGCTCGCGCTCGTCACCCCGTTCGTGCTGCTGCTCTTTCTCTGCCTCGTGCAGGTGGGGCTGGTTGCGAGGGATCAGATCCTCGTCACTCATGCAGCGCGAGCCGGGGCCCGCGCCGCCGCGGTCGATCCGCGGCCCGACATCGCCGCGGGCGCGGCCTCATCGGCGAGCGATCTCGAGCGCGATCGGATGAGCGTCGACATGACCGTCGTCGGCCGGGTCGTCCGGGTCACGGTCAGGTACCGCGCGCCGACGTCTGTTCCCTTCATCGGGACCCTTGTGGGCGATGTGGAGCTGCGGTCGAACTCCACGTTTCGCCTGGAGCGATGAGAGTTCGAAATTGCCCAAAGTTCATCTTGCGCGATCGCGTGGAGCGCGGTTCAATGACAAGCGTGTAATTACGGGCCGGTGATCCGGTCCCGGGTGGACTCGTGGTGGAGTGGAGCGGACAGCGATGGCGTTTGTCGAGGACAGCAGCGAAGAGGTCGTCGAGAAGAGTTGGTGGGACTACGCCAACTGTCTCGGGGTGGATCCGGACCTCTTCTTTCCAGAGCGCGGGGCGAGTACCAAAGAGGCGAAGGAGGTCTGCCGCGGTTGTGTCGTGCGCGAGGACTGCCTCGAGTACGCGCTGAGTCACGGTGAGAAGTTCGGCATCTGGGGTGGGATGAGCGAGCGGGAGCGCCGCCGTCTCCGCCGCCAGCGCGCGCTCGCGCGCCGCGCCGCGGCGGGCCAGGCCGGGTAACGGGCGCAACACCTCGCTGGTAGCCTGAGCTGCCATGGGAAGTCTTGGGGCACCAGAGCTGCTCGTCATCCTCGTGATCGTTCTGCTGCTGTTCGGCGGGGCCAAGCTGCCCAAGCTGGCCCGCTCGTTGGGTCAGGCGCAGAAGGAATTCAAAGAGGGCGTCAAGGACGGCTCCTCGGAATCCGACGAGGCCTGATCGAGCCCCGTCGTCCGGGGCGCTGAGCTCATGGTCGGGCGCGTTTTCTCCGTCGATCTCTCGAACAGATTTCTGGGAACCGATGCGCCGGGCCCGTCGTTGTTGACGACGAGAAGGCACACACCGGTTCGTGGGTGCCGAGCACAGTGGTGAACGACACCCGGAGGTCACGTCGCCGTCGCCGCCCGTCAGCGGGAGGGGTCGAGGATGTGCCCACCTGGGAGGAAGTTGCCCAGGAGCACGGCGCCTTCATCTACACCGTTGCGTACCGGCTCACTGGTCAACCCGACGATGCTCACGATCTGGTGCAGGAGGTGCTGCTCCGAGTGCGACGCGGACTGCGAACCTACCGACCCGGTTCGATGCGCGGCTGGCTCAGCCGCATCACCACCAACGCGTTCCTCGACGACGTCCGGCGCAAGCAGCGCCGCCCGACCGACGCGCTCCCCGATGACCCCGAGCGGGTTCTCCCCATCTCGGCTCCGGCCGATGAGGTGCTCGCGGGACAGGGCCTCCCCGAGGAGATTCAGAGCGCGATCACCGCACTCCCCGAGGAGTATCGGGCAGCGGTCGTGCTCAGCGATGTCGTCGGCCTGAGCTACCAGGAGGTGGCCGACGCGCTCGATGTGCCGGTGGGTACCGTACGCAGTCGGATTCACCGTGGCCGGTCGCGACTTCGGGAGGTGCTCGCATGAACCCGCGTGCCGGCGAGCCACAGGGTCCCTTCGATGACGAACCCGGTCTTGACCCGCGGTTGAGCGCGTATCTCGACGGCGAGCTCAACCCCCTCGAAGAAGAGGACGTCCGTCGGCTCCTCGAGGTGTCGCCCGAGGCACGCGCCGAGTATGAGGCCATCCGCGATGCCCGCGACATGGTTCGCGACCTCCCGCTCCTCGAGCCGCCGCCCGAGGTGACAGCTCTGTTCCGGGCGGTCGAGCAGGGCAGCGTGTCGCCTCTCGTCGGCCCGACCCGCAAGCGCGGCGCCCGCACTCGCGCGGTGGTGATGAGCGCCGTGGCGACGGCTGCCTTCTGGGGCGTGGTCGCTAGTTCGAGTATCACGGCAGCGGTGACCCCGTCGCTCGAAGGTGCGATCGCGGCGCACACCCTCGCTCCCTCACTCGGAGGCGACGCCATGGACGACGCGGCCATGGACGACGTGGACATGCCGGCCGAGGCGCCGGGCAGCATGAAGATGGTCCACGTCGATCATCGAGGCCGCTACACCCACGCCATCTACAGCGATGGTGTCCGTCAGATCAGTGTCTTCGAGGAGCCCGGTCAGGTCCGTTGGGACGAGCTCCCTGCCGGCGACGAGATCGACATCGACGGTTCACGTGCCTGGCACGGCTCGGTCGACGACTACGAGGTGTTCGTGGTGCAGCGCGGCCGACGCGTCTACACGATCGTGGCCCAGGCCCAGCCCGACGAGATGAAGATGATGGGCGATCTCAGCGGCGCGATGCCCGAAGACGAGACATCGCTCATGGACCGGGTGCGAGACGCCTCGCATCACGTGGTCAACGTGTTCGGTCTTCGCGGCTGACTGCTCCCGCACGCCCTCACGCGCGCGAGCAGGCGGCGGCCTTGCGGCCGCCGCCTGGTCTGTGTCTTCTGGGAGGGATCTGTGGGTGGTCTACGCCGACAGCCGGGCGAGAGCGTCGAGCCGGCGCTGCTTGAGAATGCGCCGGCGCTGGCGCTCTGAGGTGCCACCCCACACGCCATGGTCGATTCGGTTCCTGAGGGCGTGCTCGAGGCACGGCTGCTGCATCGGGCACTCGTTGCAGATCTTGCGTGCCGTCTCGACTCCGACCCCGTCACTGGGGAAGAAGATCGACGGGTGTTTGTTTGCGCACAGGCCGTTGGCCATCCATTCGGTGGTCATGACGTGTCCTCCGTCTCACCACTACTGACGAACGAAACTCCTGAGCGGTTCCAAGATCACGCGATTTATCCGAAATTTCGGGAAGGCGTGATTGGTTGGGGAGGGCAGTACCATTTGCGGGTCGTTGAGAAGGAGCTCCGGTGACCGACGTCGAGACGCCTGAAGAACTGCCGCCGCCCGAGGTCGGGATTCGCGTGGTGTACCTGGGTCCCGTCGCGCCGCACTGGGAGATCCAGGGTCTCTATGGTGAGCAGGCTCACGTGGACGAGTTCCGCCGCCGCACCATGGCGCGGCTGCAGCTCCTTCCGCCGCACGACCCTCAGTTCCGCCGCAACCGCGAGCGCGTCGCGCGCGACGCGGAGCGCGAGAACTACGAACTCGAGTGGGATCTCGGCGTTCCAGAAGAGGACTGAGCCCGTGAGGGTTCTTGTCACCAACGACGACGGCGTGGAGTCAGAAGGACTGTGGGCGCTGGCGCGGCGTGTGGTGGACGCGGGTCACGACGCCGTTGTCGCCGCACCGATGATCGATATGACCGGCATGGGGGCCGCGCTCGGGGGCGAACTCGGCACCGACGAGATGCGCTACGAGCGCGTGACTCGACCCGACCTCGGTTCGACGCCGTGTTTCGCTGTCGACGGGCCGCCCGCCCTCTGCGTGATCCTCACCCAGCTCGGGGCATTCGGCGATCCGGTTCAGGTCGTCGCCAGTGGGGTCAACCCGGGTATGAACGCCGGTCGCTCCACTCTTCACTCGGGAACTGTGGGTGCGGTGATGACCGCGGTGAACAATGGGGCGCACGGCATTGCTGTCAGCCAGGACATCGACGACAACGATCTCCACTGGGACACGGCCACCCATCTCATCCCTGAGCTCATCGATCGGGTGGTGTCGATCGAGAAGGGGCGGCGGGCGGTCAACGTCAACGCCCCGAACCTGCCCCTTGCTGCCATCGAGGGCGTCGCCACGACGAGCCTCGCGAAGTGGGGCGATGCGGCCGGCGTGCTGGAGCACCCCGAGGAGGGGAAGCTGCGGTTCGTCCGCCAGCCTGGCGCCAGGGCACCGATCGCTGGATCCGACCACGCCGCCGTCCGCGACGGCTGGATCGCGGTGTCGGAGCTGATCGGGTTTCGGGTCGCCGACTCCGATCTGGAGCTGAGCGGCCTCACGGTCTGATCCCCAGCGGGGCCGCGGTCGTTCACCGGTTGTTCACCCAACCCCCGACGATCGTTTACCGGTTCAACGAAGAGCTGTCACCCGCTCTCCGTACGGTGCCGACCGTGCAAAGACATCATCACTCCACATGACGTGTGTGGCTCCGGCTGGTTGGCCTCCTCGGAGCGATTGCTCTTCTCGCCGCCGCGTGCGGAGACTCCGACTCGGGTGATTCGGATTCCGACGGCGGCTCGATCTTCATCACCGGCTCCTCGACGGTTGAGCCGATCACCAACCTGTTGGCTGAGTCGTTCTCGCAGGCCAACCCCGACGTGGCGTTCAGCGTCCAGGGGCCGGGTTCGGGCGACGGGCACAAGGCCGCGTGCGCGGGCGAGGTGCCGATCGATGGCATCTCGGTGATCACCTCGATCGAGAACACCTCGATCGACTGCCTCGACTTCGCCGACCTGTACAGCCTGATCGGCGACGAGGCCACCGGCTTCGGTTCCTGGAGTGATGCCAACGTCCTCAACGCGGATCTCGGCGGCAACGGACCGTTCCCCGATGCCGACCTCGAGATCTTCGCTCCGGGCGAGGAGTCGGGCACCTTCGACAGCTTCGTCGAGATCGCTCTGGAAGACATTTGGGACGCGCGGGTCGAAGCCGGCGCGGCCAACGATGCCTTCGCAGTGCGACCCGACTACAACACCTCCGCCGACGACAACGTGATCATCGACGGCATCGGTGGAAACGCATCGAGCCTCGGGTGGGTGGGCTTCGCGTTCGCCGATGAGAACCGCGATCGGGTGAAGCTCCTGGAGATCGACGGTGGTGATGGCTGTGTCGCGCCGACCGCCGAGACGATCGCCAGCGCTGCCTTCCCGATCAGCCGCTTCCTCTACACCTACGTGGATGCCGGCTAGGCCGACGATCCGGCCGTCAAGGCCGGGTACGTCAACCTCGACGCCGCCGATCTCGAGGCGAGCAGGGCCAACTGGTCCAACCGGACCATCGGTCGGACTTTCTAGTCGTCGGCCTATGGACTTTCCGGTGGCCAGCGGCAGCGCCTGTGCATCGCCCGAGCAATCGCGGTCGAGCCCGACGTGGTGCTGATGGACGAGCCGTGCTCGGCGCTCGACCCCATCGCCACAGGGCGGATCGAGGAGCTCATCGGTGAACTGGTCGAGGTGGGCTACACACGCGACATCTTCCCAACCCCGCTGATTCACGGACCGAGGCCTACATCACCGGCAAGGTCGGTTGAGGCGTCGGTACCCTCTGCCGTGGGGAGCCTCCCGCTCATGAGCAACGACGAGACCCGTACGCAGTTCCACTCACTGATGGACGAGGTCCGAAGCGACCTCGTCCACATGGGTGCGCTGGTCATCGAGGGGATCTCCGCGGTGATCGGTCGGTTCTACGAGCGGATCGGCGACCACGCGGTCAACATCGGCGAGCGGGTCCAGTACCTCGTCACCGGCGAGCTTCCCGAGCATGCGGGCGCGCAGCGGGCCAGAGCGCGTCGGGAGGCGGAGAGCGCCGGATGACCGTGCTCCTCGGCATCGTAGCTGGGGCCCTCGCCACGGCGTTGGTGGCGTCGTGGGTGAGATGGACGATCTGGAAGCGCGACATCGGACGTCGCCTCAACCGGGTGGTCCTACAGCTCGACCCGACCCCGGTGCCCGACGATCTGTCGTTGGCTGATCTCGTCAGGAAGATGGAGGGAACCGCAGAGCGGTTCTCCATCGATTCCAACCTCGCACGGGAGGAGCAGCACCGTCTCCTGCTTGCGTTGGACGAGCTCGCCGTCGGTGTGGTGGTGGCCGACCAAGACGGCACCATGCTGGTACGCAACCCGATCGCCGACCAGTTCCTCGCGGCTCGGCACGCCGCCGCGCTCGTGGGCTCTGCGGTGACGGACCTACTCCAGGGGGCGAGTGGTGGCCGCGGCGGCGAGCGCACGGTGAACCTGACCGGCCCTCCCAACCGGGTGATCGAGGTGCGCTCCCACCCGCTGTTCGACAGCCAGCGTCCCATGGGTGCCGTCGTCGTCATCGAGGACCGCACCGAGGGTGACCGGATCGATCGGATCCGGCGCGACTTCGTCGCCAACCTCAGCCACGAGCTCCGGACGCCCGTGGGCGCGATCGCGCTTCTGAGCGACACCGTGGCCGGGGAGGACGACCCCAAGGTGCGCAGTCGGCTCGTCGAGCGAATCGGGCTCGAGGCCGAGCGGGTCGGCCACATCATCGACGACCTGCTCGAGCTGAGCCGGGTCGAGCTGGACGGTTCGCCGCGGCAGGACCTCGTCGACGCGGAGGCTCTTCTCGCCGAGGTCGCCGACCAGCGAGCCCAGACCGCCGAGCTCCGCGAGATCAAGCTGCTTCGCCTCCCGGCGGCGGCGGAGCTTCGGCTGCTGGGTGATCGCGGTCAGCTCGTGCGCGCGCTCGGGAACCTGGTCGACAATGCGATCAAATA
>CAYUBX010000025.1:0-13276 GCA_964443165.1 uncultured Acidimicrobiales bacterium | reverse complement strand
CGACAACGAGTCGATGACATCGGAGCCGAACAGGGTGATCGTGCGGTTTGAGTTGTCGTCCTTCATCGCCCGCACGGTGCCGTCGAGCTGGGTGAGGACGCCCAGGACCCAGCTGATGCCGCCGCTCTGCTCGGTCCACACAGCCTTGAGGGCAGGAAAGCGTTCGAACACGCCACCGAGGATCAGGTGGCCGAGGGTGCGGCGGGTCCAATCGCCGAACTCCACCATCATCACGGCACCGGTCCCGGGATGCTGGTGGATCGGGAGGCCCAGTTCCTCACAGGTGGCCCAGAGCGGGTCGTAGCGGGGGTCGAAGTACGGCCCGACCGGATGATTGGGTGGCACGGCGGGGATGTGGACGCCGCCGATGACCCCGGATTCGTTGGCCCACCGGATCTCGGCGATCGCATCGTCGAGGTCGTGGGGCATCACCTGGACGAGGCCGCGGCGCCGGTCCGGGTAGTCCTGGCAGAACTCGACCAGCCACCTGTTGTGAGCCTTGAGTCCCGCCACGCGGGGCGCGAGTTCTTCGGCCGTCCACGGCAGGTCAGCGAGGGTGTGCACTGTGTTGAAGAACGGGGGGATCGTGTTGGGAAACACAACCTCACCGGCGATGCCGTCGTCGTCGAGCAGCGACATCCGGAGCGCGCTGTCCCAGTTGCGGTCAGCGGTGGCGTCGACGAGATCGTCGAAGGGACTCTCGTAGCCGGCGGCCCACTCGTCGAAGTCGTCGTGCCACTGCGGGTCGAGGTAGTCCTTGTACTGCAGTAGGTCGGCACCGGCGTGCGTGTCGGACGAGATGATGACGTACTGGTCGGTGCTGGTCCAGGTGTCTGCCATGGCGGTCAGGCTAGGGGAGCCTTCACCGGCTCGGTGACCGCGTGGCGCGCCGCGATGTAGCCGTATGTCAGCGCGAGACCGATCGTGGTCCCGGGTCCCCAGTAGGCCCGGCCGGCGGGAGTGGACACGCAGTTGCCCGCGCCGTACAGACCCGGAATCGGTTGGTCGTCCCCGTCCAGAACCTGCGCAGACGTGTTGGTGACGGGCCCACCGTTGGTGTCGAGGATCCCGGCTCCGACGATGATGCAGTGGTACGGCCCGTCCGCCGCGAAGGGTGCCATGGTCGGGTTGGCCAAGCCCTTCCGCTGGCCCATCGCCCAGGCGATCTCGAAGTCGGTCGCGCCGCGGCCGAAGTCGGGATCGTGGCCTACTTCGGCGTACCCGTTGAAGGCGGCGACGGTCGCCCCGAGATTGGAGGCGAAGTCGGGGTCGAGGCGCACGTTGCCGACCGCGGACCCGAGCTCGGTGAGTCGATCGTCGATCTGCGTGCCGAGTTCGTCGAAAGAGTCGCCGGTGAGGACGTAGTCGAGATCCTGGTCGGGGAGAGGGACCGGGTCGCGGAAGGGCGAGAACCGGGTGTTCTGCCTCACCGCCTCGTCGAACACCATGAACAACAACGCATTGGGGTGGTCCCGGCTGGTGGGCGAGTACCCGAGATGGACCTGGCCACGCTCATGGTACGGCGCCTTCTCGTTGACGACCCGGCGGCCGCGGCGGTTGACCTGGATCATCGCGTCGCCATGGGGCATCCAGAACGACGGGGGCGACGGATGGCGGAGGGCCGGCTCGACGGCGACCTGTTTCCACCATGCCCCGTCGAGGTTCTCGACCTCCGCTCCGAGATGACGTGCGATGCGTACGAAGTCGCCCTGCGCTGTGGGGATCGCACAGCTACCGAAGACCCGCCCGGGAAGGTGACGGCGTCGAAGGTCGTCATTCTGTCCGAAGCCGCCCGAGCCGAAGATCACCGCCTGCCGGGCTCTCGCGAGCAGGGCGCGGTGCCCGGCGCGCACCTCGAGGGCGGCGACCTCGTCGGCGTCGTTGCGAATCGCGTCCACCACCTGATGATCGAGGCGGATGTCGACGCCCAGCCGCACTGCGGCGGTGTGGAGTTGTTCGATCATGTCGGGACCCGAGTAGTCGGGTGCCAGGTGCCTCCCGCGGGGTGCCCGATTCTCGGGCAGATGGCCGCCATAGTCGGGGAAGGTGAGTCCGAAATGGGTCGCGTCGCCCACGTCGGCTGCCATCTCCAGGGCGCCGGCGTCTGCCAGGTAGTCGACGGCCTCGGCGCCTCGGTCATAGAAGGTGGCGAGGAGGGCATGCTGCTGGGGCGACAGGCCGAGTGTCGGGTGATCCCCGTCGTAGAACTGTGGGTAGGCCAGGCGGCTCAAGTACCGCAGCGCGTCGTCGCGAGGATCCTCCACACCGTTCTCGCGCATGGAGCGGTTGTTGGGGATCCAGGCCGTGCCACCGCTGAGTCCCGTGGTGCCACCGACGTGGTCGGCGCTCTCGAACAGAATGACGTCCGCGCCCTCCCGAGCGGCTGTCACCGCAGCGGAGAACCCGGCCGCTCCCGCGCCGACGACGAGGATGTCAGCGCTGTACTCGTGAAGGTCGTCAGCCATCGTTGCAGTCTGCTAGACGACAGCAATGACCCGCGCACTCGGCTATGACGAGACGAGCCACACGATCGACGTCGATGGCCTATCGACCCACTACCACGAGGCAGGGGACGGGCCGACCCTGATCCTTCTCCACGGGTCGGGGCCCGGGGTGAGTGGCTGGTCCAACTTCGCGGACAACCTGCCGGTGTTCGCGGAGCACTTCCGCACGATCGTTCTCGACATGGTCGGGTTCGGGAAGACCGATCTGCCGCAGCTCGACCGGCAGTACCCGCCGGTCGCGGCGGATGCCGTTGCAGGTTTCATGGACGCGATGGGCATCGAGTCGGCCCACGTGCTCGGCAACTCGATGGGCGGCAACGTGGCGAGCCATCTGGCGCTGAACCACGGGTCGAAGGTGGATCGCATGGTGATGATGGGCCCCGGGGGGTTGGCGGTCAACGCGTTCGGCCCGGACCCGAGCGAGGGCGGGCGGCGGCTCGCCGACTTCATGACCAACCCGTCGCGGGAGGCGATGATCGCGTGGGTCGACACGATGGTGTCCGACCGTTCGATGATCACCGACGAGCTCATCGACGAGCGGATGACGAACGCCATGGCGGACGGAGTGCTCAAGCAGGTCGGGAAGATCTTCGGCAGCTTCTTCCGGTTCGAGGACCCCAACCCTCTCTGGGCACGAGCGCACGACATCACGCACGAGACGCTGATCACCTGGGGGCGGGACGACCGCATGCTGCCCTTCGAGAGCGGTCTGTTTCCCTTCCGTCGCATGCCCAACGCCGAACTGCACGTGTTCTCGCGGTGCGGTCATTGGGCGCAGGTGGAACGCAAAGACGAGTTCGAACGACTGGTGATCGAGTTCTTGACCCGCGACGCGGGCGGCGAGGCGTGACGGCCGATCACGGGGTAACGGAGCGGGTTACGGACTCGCTGGAGTACTTCTCCGAGCACGCCCTCGACGCCGAAGCGCTCGGTCGGCTGCCCGACGAGACCGCTCAGCGGATCAAGGACACCGGCGTCGTCCGGATGCTGCAGCCGCCGGAGCACGGCGGGTATGCGTGCTATCCCTGCGACTTCTTCGAGGCGGTCATGGCCATCGCCGCCGCCGACCCCGCCGCGGGGTGGGTTTCGGGGGTCATCGGCGTGCACCCGTGGGAGATGACCTTCAACGACGCCGAGCTGCAGGAAGAGGTGTGGGGCGAGGATCCCGACACGTGGGTCGCGTCGCCCTACGCGCCGATGGGAACGGCGACACCGGTCGACGGCGGATACCGCTTCACCGGTCGCTGGTCCTTTTCGTCGGGAACGGACAACAGCGAATGGGTCGTTCTCGGCGGCTTCGTCCAGGTCAGCGATGGTGGGGGCGGATTCCCGCCTATGTACGACCTGCTTCTTCCACGGTCGGACTACCAGATCGACCACGACTCCTGGGACACGCTCGGCCTGCGGGGAACGGGGTCGAAGGACATCGTCGTGGATGGCGCGTTCGTGCCCGAGCACCGGGTGCTCGACGCAGCGTCCGTGTTCGACGGTTCGGCGGCTCGGGCGGCCGATCGAGACGAAGTGGTGTACTGGATGCCGTGGTCTGCGATCTTTCCGGTGGCGATCGCCGCGGCGGTGGTCGGAATCTGCGAGGGCGCGCTCAGCACCCATGTCGAGTGGCAGAAGCAGCGGGCGGGCTTCCAGGGGCGGACGTCACGCGATCCGCTTCAGATGGCTGCGATCGGTGAGGCTGCGTCGGAGATCCACGCGTCCCGTTCGCAACTGCTGATGAACACGCGTGCGATGTATGAGCTCGCGCAGCGCGGGGAGGAGATTCCGTACGAGCAGCGGGCGGCGGGCCGGCGTGACCAGGTCCGCGCCGGATGGCGTGCGGTCGCTGCCGTCGACGAGATCTTCACCCGGTCCGGTGGCAACGCGGCCCGCTCGGACAACCCGATCTCCAAGCTGTACCGGGACGCTCACACGGCGCTCAACCACGCCATCTTCGTCCCCGGTCCCACCTACCACGCAGCCGCGTCCACGATGATGGGCTTCACCCCCGATGGTCTGACCGCCCAGCTCATCTAGCCGAACGGTGGTTGCTAGAGGGGTGAGCGCCAGTCCGGGTGGAGGAGGGCGTCGGTGCCCCCGTCGACGTAGAGGACCGACCCGCACATGAAGCGGGCGTGCGGACCGAGAAGGAAGCCGACGAGCTGCGCGACCTCTTCAGGTGAGCCGGCCCGACCTGCGGGAACGGGAAAGGCGTCGAAGAGCGGGCCGATCACCGGGTCGTCGCGGACGGCGGCGAGCATCGAAGTCTCGACTGCGCCGGGCGCCACGGCGTTGAGCGTCACGCCCGAACCGATCCACTCTGGACGAGGGGCCCGACGCCGCATCCACCGAGCGAGCGCCATCTTCGTGGTGGCGTACGCGGAGACTCCGTCGAGACTGGCGGCGAGCTCCCGCGCTCGCCCCTCGTCACTGTCGAGGCACGCTTCGACGAGCGCGTCATCGACGCCGGGCGACGCGGTCGCGGCGTTCGAAGCGATCACCACGACGGCGGCCCGGTCTGAATGGCCGAGCAGCGGTCGGAGCCCGTCGATCAGTTCGACCGACCCGAAGAAGTTGACGCTCACCAGGAGGTCTGCCGGGGTCTCGGGGAGCCCGGTGACGCCGGCGAATGGCACCACACCGTCGAGCCGGCCGCTCGAGAGTTCAGCGATGGCCTTCACCGCATCGCTCCTGCCGCTCGGAGTCGCGAGGTCGGCGTCGACCTCAACGCCCGCCAGGTCGACGCCGATCACGTCATGGCCGTTCGACCGCAGCAGGTTTGCTGTCGCCTGCCCCATGCCCGAAGCGGAGCCGGTGATCGCATAGGTCCCCATCCGAATCGAGCCTCCTAC
Organism: uncultured Acidimicrobiales bacterium; assembly: GCA_964443165.1. Taxonomy (GTDB): domain Bacteria; phylum Actinomycetota; class Acidimicrobiia; order Acidimicrobiales; family Poriferisodalaceae; genus JAYPWI01. The sequence goes on along the minus strand of CAYUBX010000025.1, from coordinate 7,929 downwards.
AACCGGGAGCCGAGGTCGAAGCCGGACCGGATCGCGCCCTCGATGTAGGCCACGTCGGCCGCGTCGCCGATCACGTGCACGTCCATTCCAGCTTCTCGCAGCTCATCACTCAGCGTTGCGTCTGGCGCCACTCCGGTCGCAACGAAGACGTCGTCGGCCGGGATCCGACGTTCCTCGCCACCGACCTGCACGGTCACCACCTCCGTGTCGATCCCGACGACGGTGGCATCGAGAACGAACTCCACCCCGTGCTCTCGAGCCTCGTGCAGGGTTCGCCACCGGCGCGGGTGCGCCATCTCGGTTGCGGGAACCCTTCCCTCGTGAATCACCGTGACGGCGCGACCGCGGCCGGCGAGGAACTCCGCCAACTCGACGCCGACGAGTCCTCCGCCCACGACGGCGACCCGCCGGCCGAACGGCAGCCACCTCGTCGACAGCCGGCGCACTCGTTCGATGTCGTCGAAGAGGCGCAGCCGCCGCCCCACGAAGAGCGCAGCGCGTTGGAGCACACCCAGGCCCCGCGAGTTCTCACCACTCAGCAGCTCCCGCAGGTCATCGCCCGATCGCACGTGCGGAAGATCCTCGCCGTCGATCCCGATCGCGCCGCGGCTCGCGCCAGTGGCCACCACCACGACATCGGCCTGGAGAGCTGCAATCGACTCTGCAGTCGCGGCGGCCCCGCAGCGGACATCGACATCGCTCTCGCGAGCGGCGAGCTCGAGGTAGCGGACGAGCTGTCCGTTGAGCGGCGTGGTCAGCGCCGACAAGCGTGCCGTCCCGCCGAGCCGCGTCTCGCGTTCGAGGAGCGTGACACGGTGCCCTCGCTCGGCTGCGACGCGAGCGCATTCGAGCCCAGCGGGACCAGCGCCCACCACGACGACTCGGCGCGGCCGATCGGTCGGCTCGGGCACGGGGGCCTCCCGGCCGAGCTGGGGGTTGACCGCACAGCGGGGGACCGCACCCCAGAAGTTCTCCGCCACGCACACCAAGCAGTTGATGCACGGACGGACCAGGTCCGGCCGCCCGGCGTCGAGGCGCGCCGGTAGCGTCGGGTCGGCGAGAAGCTGGCGGCCCATCGACACGAAGTCGGCTGTGCCGTCACGAAGCAGCGACTCCGCGGACTCGGGCTCGATACGTCCCACGGCGATCACCGGGACGGACACCGCTGTTTTCACGACCGCGGTCAGCTCCCGGTACTGCACCGGGCGCCAGGGCAGCGGACCCTCCGTGAACGCCAGCGCGGAATCCGGTGAGCCGATCGCCGACACGTGAATCGCGTCGGCTCCTGCGGACTGGGCGACACGGGCGTGCTCGGCCGCCAGCTCCGGCGTGATTCCCGGTCGTGGCGTCGCGTACTCCGCTCCGTCGAGGCGCACGGCGATGGCGAACCCATCGCCCGTGGCCGTTCGAATCGCTTCCACCACCTCACGGAGCAGACGGGTGCGTCCCTCGATCGAACCGCCGTACCCGTCGGACCGCTGGTTCCAGCAGGGGGAAAGGAACGTCGACAGCAGGTAGCCGTGGGCGGCGTGGACCTCGACCCCGTCGCATCCCGCCCGCTCCGCCCGAACCGCCGCTGCGGCGAACTGTTGGACGATCTCGGCGAGGTCCGGCTCCGTCGCTTCCTCGAACGTCGGGAAGTTGCCGCCGAGGGTCGACGCCATCTTGGTCATCTCGTCGATCGTGAGGTCGCGGGCCATCCCCATCGGATCGAGCTCGGGGAGCGGAAGCGACGGCACGAGCATCGGGCGCGCCTCCGCGGTGTCCACCAGCGCCGTCTTGCCGTGGTGGGAGATCTGCACGAAAACCGCGGCGCCGTGTGCATGGACTCGCTCCGCCAGTGCTTCGAACCCCTTCACGCACTCGTCGGTCGAGATCGAGGGCTGGTGGCGAGACGTGGCACCGACCGGATAGGCGACCGCCGACGTCTCGACCACGATCAGTCCGACACCCCCGGCAGCGCGCTGCTCGTAGTGGTCCAACAGCGCGTCGGTGATCTCGCCGTCGTCGGTGCACAGGTTCTGGTCCATGGGCGGCATCACGATGCGGTTGTGCACATCGACCGGGCCGATCCGGCCGGGTGAGAGCAGCCGTTCGAACGACGCCACGTGTGAGACCGCTCAGCCCAGCGCCCGGAGCGCCACCGTCACGAGGAGCTCGAGTCGTGCGATGTGCGATAGTCGCCGAACGGTTCGTCGCGATCCTGGAGCACCTCGGTGAGGCCGCGCTCGCGGGTCGCGCTGAGGAAGTCCTGCAGGCTCTTCTGATGGACGCCGAGCGCGCATAGCTCGGTGCCGGCGCGGATGCCGGTGCGAAGACCCATGATCTCCATCTGCCGGTGGACGACTCGCTTGTTCAGCCGCACCACGTCGACGGGCACAGCCGCGATGCGCTCGGCCACGGCGAGGACCTCGGCTTCGAGCTGCTCCTCGGGGAACGATGAGTTGGCCCACCCCAGCTCGGCTGCCTCGACTCCGTTGATCGAGTCGCCGGTCAGCATCATCTCCATGGCCTTGCGCATGCCCACGAACCACGGGTGGAAGTGATTGTCGGGGACTCCGAACCGCACCGCTGGGTATCCCATCTGGGCGTCGTCGGCGATGTAGACCAGGTCGCAGCAGGTTGCGAGTTCACTGCCACCGGCCAAGCAATAGCCGTGGACCTGGGCGATCACCGGCTTGCCCAACTCCCAGATGCCCATCCACCCCTCGGTGACGTGCCGCGGCCAGTGGCCGTCGCCAGCCGGTGTGTAGTACGGCTCCTCGTGGCCCTCGTTGCCGCCGCCCAGGTCGTACCCGGCGGAGAAGGACGAGCCCGCTCCCCGCAGGATGGTGACCCGCACGCTCCGGTCCTGATCCGCCTCCGTCAAGGCGTCGAGGATCGCGCCCCGCAGCGGATGGTTCAGCGCATTGCGCTTATCTGGCCGGTTGAGCGTGACCCGGCGCACCTGTGGCGCAGGCTCGTCGATGAGCACCCAGTCGTCTGACATCGCATCAGTCTGGCAGTTCGCGTCCCACGCCTCGGAAACGTCCGTCTGAGGTGTCAGACGGGGGCGTTCACTGTTCGCGGTAGCGTGACACCATGTCCGACGACGAGGTGCGCGACCAGGCCGGACATCACCGATGAGCACCGGGGTCCCCGGAGTTCTGGCCCAGGCCGTCTCACGCTTCCCCGACACGGAGGCGGTGGTGACGCAGAAGGTTCGCTGGACCTTCGCCGACCTCGAACAACGAGCCAGGAGGGCGGCACAGGCCCTGGTGGGCCTGGGTGTGAAGCCCGGCGATCGAGTCGGGATCTGGGCTCCGAACTCCGCCGAGTGGGTCGTCGCGCTCCTCGGGATTCACCTGGCCGGCGCGGCGGTCGTGCCCATCAACACGAGGTTCCGTCAACGTGAGGCGGCCGACGTCGTGCACCGCAGCGGGGCCCGTGTCGTCTTCTGCGCTGGTGAATTTCTCGACTTCGACTACGTCGCGGCGGTGAGAGACGCGGACCTCCCCAGCGTCGAGCACATCATCGTTCTCGACGAGAGCGCATCGGGCGACGAGCCCCTCTTCTCCGAACTGCTCCGGGATGCTCCGGAGGTCGACCTCCCCGACGTCACCGAAGACGAGTTGTCAGACGTGATGTACACCTCTGGCACCACCGGCCGGCCCAAAGGTGTGATGGCGACGCACGGTCAGACGATCCGCGTCTACACGGAGTGGGCCGAGATCGTGGGTCTCGAACACGGTGACCGGTACCTCATCGTGAATCCGTTCTTCCACACGTTCGGGTACAAGGCCGGCATCCTGGCATGCCTCCTCACCGGGGCGACGATCGTGCCCGAGGCCGTGTTCGACGTCGCCACGGTGATGCGTCGGGTGGGCGAGGAGGCGATCACGGTGCTTCCGGGCCCACCGACCCTCTTCCTCTCCATCCTGAGCCACCCGGAGCGGGAGAGCACCGACATCTCCTCGTTGCGGCTGGCGGTGACGGGCGCGGCTGCGATTCCGGTCGAGATGATCCGGCGAATGCGCTCGGAGCTGCACTTCGACACGGTTCTGACGGGCTACGGCCTGACGGAGTCCACTGGCACTGTCACCATGTGCCGGCGAGGCGACGACCCTGAGACCATCGCGACGACCTCCGGGAGGGCGATCCCTGACGTCGAGGTGCGCGTCGTCGACGACGACGGCGTCGAGGTCGGCCCTCACCGGCACGGCGAGATCGTCGTCCGGGGGTACAACGTGATGAGCGGCTACCTCGACGATCCGCGCGCCACGGCCGAAGCGGTCGATGCCGATGGGTGGCTCCAGACCGGTGACATCGGGGTCCTCGACGAGCGCGGGTACCTGTCGATCACCGACCGCAAGAAGGACATGATGATCGTCGGCGGCTTCAATGCGTATCCCGCTGAAATCGAGAACACCCTTCTCGCTCATCCAGACATCGCTCAGTGCGCAGTGATCGGTGCGCCCGATGAGCGTCTCGGGGAGGTGCCAGAGGCGTTCCTGGTGGCTCGGGACGCCGCCGAGATCGAGATCAGCGGCGTCATCGCCTGGTGCCGAGAACAGCTCGCCAACTACAAGGTGCCGCGCCGCGTTCACGTCGTGGAGGAGCTGCCGATGAACGCGTCGGGAAAGGTCCTGAAAGACGAGCTTCGTCAGGCGTCAGCTGCCGCTGGCTCCTCCACGTAGAACTGCTGGGCCCATCGGCGGAACTGCATGATCGGGCCATCCCCGTCGGCCAGCGCCGGCACCGGGATGTGGGCCTTGTGCTTCCAGATCACCAGGTCCTGCTCGAGCTGCCGACTGACCTCGGCGACGAACGCGTCACCGACCTTCTTCGTGAACTCTGCCGCGGCATCCTCGGAGCCGTGTGCCGCCGCATCCGCACGCTTGACGGTGAACGAGAAGGACAGACGGACGGACTGTTCGTCGATCGGCGCGAGGGCTCCGATGAGGGTCGTGTCGACGATGCCGGAGAAGCGCACGACGTTGAAGCCGGGACCGTACGTGTCGGTGTCGATGCGACCCATCGCTCCGCCCGCCCGCTCGTCGTACTGCTGGGTGGTGCGGACCCGTGCGATGGGGCCGTCGGTCTCGTAGCTGTCGAGGATCGGGAGCATCCCCGTCCGGTGCAGGTACGGGAAATGCGCCAGGTCGAGTCCGTTCTCGCCCGTCTCTTGCCAGGGCGCCGGGATGTCCCACTGCCTCCGCTGCCAGTCGGTGTACCCGGCATCTCCCCATTCGGGCACCTCGCCGAGATCCCACAGGGGCCCGACGCCAGCCGGATGCCACCAGAACATGATCAGCCCGCACCGTTCGTCGACCTCGTAGGTCCGTAGCTGTGCGCGCCGGTTGACGCGATCGCTGTAGGGAATCGCCGCACACGTCCCGTCTCCGGCGAACTGCCAGCCATGGAACGGACACACGAGCTGGTCACCCTCGGCCCAGCCGCCATGACCGAGGTGTGCGCCCAGGTGCGGGCAGAACGCGTCGTGCACCCGCGCCACGCCGTCCTCGGTCCTCCAGACCACCAGCTCGCGCCCGACGGCGCTCAGCGGTCGGGCCTCGCCCGGACCGACCTCGTCCGAGAAGCAGGCCAAGAACCATCCGATGGGCACCGGGAACCGTGGCGGGTACCGCAGATCGTTGTTCATTGTTGGAGCCTAGGTCAGCGACCTCGCAGAGCAATTCCTCTGCCCCACTCGCTCACGTCAGAGGGCCATCGGCGGGTCACCGGAAGCTGAACACCGCGGCCGGGGAGTTTGCGCCGCCCTCTACGAGCCCTCGGTCCCGCAGGATCGGCAGAACGCCTTCGCCGAACCAGTAGGCCTCTTCGAGGTGCGGGTACCCCGACAAGATGAACTCTTCGAAGCCGAGCTCGTGGTATTCGGCGATGCGGTCGGCGACCTCGTCGTACGAGCCGACCAACGCCGTGCCCGCGCCGCCGCGGACCAGGCCGATGCCGGCCCACACGTTGGGGTGGATCTCGAGGTTGGACGTCTCGCCTCCGTGCAGCTCGGCCATCCGCCGCTGCCCTTCGGACATGGTCGTCTTGAAGTCGACCTGGGCGGCAGCGATCGCCTCGGGGTCCATATGGGCGAGCATCTCGTTGGCGATGGTCCAGGCCTCGGCCGCGGTGGGGCGAGTGACCACGTGGAAACGGATCCCGAAGCGCAGCTCCCGACCCTCGTCGGCGGCCAGCTTGCGCATCCGGTCGAGGCGCTCGGCCACCATCGCAGGCGGCTCGCCCCAGGCCAGGTAGACGTCGACGTGACGTGCGGCGACCTGCTCGGCTGCTGGTGACGCGCCGCCGAAGTAGATCTCCGGAACCGGGTCGGGAATCTCCCGGGTCGTCGCGTCCGCAACGTGGAAGTGGTCGCCCTCGAAGTCGTAGCCGTCGCCGGTCCAGGCGTTCGTCATGATGTCGAGGAACTCGCCGGTTCGCTCGTACCGGGCGTCCTTGTCGAGCCAGTCGCCGAAGCGGTTGAGCTCCCGGGGCTCGGCGCCCGTCACGATGTTGATGAGCAGCCGACCGTTCGACATCCGCTGGTAGGTGGAGGCCATCTGCGCGGCGAGCGTGGGGGACAGGAAACCGGGCCGGAACGCGACCAGGAACTTGATCCGCTCGGTGATCGGGATCAGCGACGCGGTCGCCAGCCACGCGTCCTCACAGCCGGTTCCGCACGGCGTGAGCATCGCGTCGTACCCGAGCTGATCGCAGGCGCGTGCGATCTGGGCCAGGTAGTCGTGCGAGGGGCGTCTCCAATGCGCACCGTCGCCTTCGGGCAACACGTCGCGGGAGTCGCCGCCAGTGGGAAGGAACCAGTGGATCTTCATGGGAATGTCCTCATCTGACGGCCGCCGAGGAGAGCGCGCTGATGCCAGCGGCGACGAGTTCGATCAAGTGGGAGTAGCTGTCGTCGAGATCGACGGGCGAGGGGTGCTCGCGGCCGAGCTCGAGGTGGCAGAAGCCGTGGAACGCGCTGCGCATGGTGCGCGCCGCGTGGACGGCATCGTCGGGTGCGAGGTCGTAGGCCACCAGAGCTCTCTGGAGGACTTCGGTGACGTTCTCGATCGCTGCCTCCATCTCGGGGTCGCCGGTGGAGGGAGCGCGGTCGGTGGCCTCGTAGAGACCTGGGTGTTCGGTGGCGAACGCCCGCCACGCGTGAGCCATCGCGGCGACCGCATCGTGTGAGGCCCGGCCGAGTGCGGCCTCGGCGAGGGCACCCGCCAGCAGCTCGCGGCCCCGCAGGCTCAGCGCCCGGATGAGACCGTCGTAGCCGTCGATGTGACGGTAGAGGGCCGGCTGCTGCACGCCGAGCGACTTCGCAACGCTCGTCACCGTCACCTGCGAGAGGCCATCGACATCGGCCATCTGCGCAGCGGCATCGATGACGGCTGCGGGGGTGAGACGTTCGCTCCGCATGATTGCGCACACGTTATAAGGTCTTACGGAATCATGAAAGACATCACCGAGACAGTGATCTACCCGGCTCGTCGGGTGATCACCATGAACCCCGCCCTCCCCACTTCGTCTGCCCTTGCGGTGCGCGGCGATCGAATCCTCGGCGTCGGCGAGCTCGCCCAACTGCAGGCGTGGGGCGACCACCGGGTGGACGACCGTTTCGCCGAGCACGTTCTTCTGCCGGGTTTCGTGGAGGCGCACACTCACGTGATGTCGGGCGGCACCTGGCAATTTCCGTACGTGGGGTACTTCGATCGGCGGGATCCGAGCGGTCGGCTGTGGACCGGCTGCCGCAGCATCGAGGAGGTCGTCGAGCGGCTCATCGAGGTCGAGTCGACGATGGAGGACCCATCGCAGCAACTGCTGGCGTGGGGGCTCGATCCCATCTACCTCTCGGGCGAGCGGATGGTCGCTCGACACCTGGACCGCGTGTCGGAGACCCGGCCGATCTTCGTGTATCACGCAAGCGGCCATCTC
>CAYUBX010000024.1:0-13538 GCA_964443165.1 uncultured Acidimicrobiales bacterium | reverse complement strand
GTCGAAGCTGCACCGCCTCATCCCGTGGGCGATCCTCACCGCGACGGTCGGTCTCGTCCTGCGGATGGTGCGCGAGGAGATGGGCATCGTCGGTCGGATCCTCGGCAGCCTGCTGGACACCGCCTGGCAGGTGCTGACCTATCTGGTCGTGCCGATCGTGATGTTCGAGGACCGCGGCCCGATCGACGGCGTGAAGCGCAGCACCCAGCTGTTCAAGGGAACCTGGGGCGAGAACATCGCCGCACGAGTCGGCTTCGGTCTGCTCGGTTTCGTGGCGATGATCCCGGCCATCGCGATCTTCGCCATCGGTGCGGGGACGGGTCTGTGGCCGCTCTTCATCGTGGCAGTGCTCTGGATCATCGGGGTGGCCGTGGTGCTCACCGCCATGAACGCCGTCTTCCAGACCGCCCTCTACCTCTACGCCACCGAGGGGAGCATCCCGAGCGGGTTCGAGGGCACCAGCCTCACGTCCAGCTTCGGCCCCAAGTAACCGGTTCGGGAACGCCAGCGCTCCACTTCCGAGCGCGGGCGCGCCCAAAACTGGGGAAGGGGTAGGGTCCGGCCATGACGGATCGACGTTCCTTCTGGGCCTGGTGCATGGAGTCGGAGGAGCCGACCGACGCCGAGCGCGCCGCCCTCGCGAAGCAGCTCAGCGAACAGTACGGAACCGCCATCACGGCGCAGCCCGTGCCGCGTGCGGAGGACGCCGAGTTCCGACCATCGCGCATCTCCGTGCCCGATGCGCTTTCCGGTTGGTGCTCGACCGAGACGTACGAGCGGGCGCTCTACGCGTACGGGGCGCACTTCACTGAGCGGGTGCGAGCGTTCAACCTCGACTTCCCCAACCCGCCAGACGTGGTCGCTCACCCCGCCGACGAGCAGGAGGTCGCGGCCACCCTCGACTGGTGCGATGAGAACGGCTACATCGCCGTGCCATATGGCGGCGGATCGTCGGTGGTGTGGGGGCTGGCCCCGCCCGAGGACCGCGGCCCCACGGTGATCATCAGCCTCGATCGGCTGGACCAGGTGCTCGAGATCGACGAGGTCTCGCGCGCGGCGCGGATCCAAGCCGGCGTCTTCGGGCCTCACCTCGAAGACCAGCTGCGCCCATCGGGCTTCACGATGCGGCACTTCCCGCAGTCATTCCGGTTCTCGACACTGGGCGGCTGGATCGCCACCCGGTCCGGCGGCCACTACGCCACCAATCACACTCACATCGACGACTTCGTCGAATCGACCCGCATGATCACCCCGGCCGGCTGGTGGGAGTCGCGTCGACTTCCCGGGTCGGGCGCCGGGCCGAGCCCCGATCGGATGGTCATCGGCTCGGAGGGGATCTTTGGGATCATCACCGAAGCGTGGATGCGGATCCAGCGCCGGCCGACCTTCCGCGCAACGGCCGGCATCACCTTCCCGACCTGGCAGGCCGGATACGAGGCGGTGCGCGCGATCGTGCAGGCCAAGCTTTGGCCGGCGAACCTCCGAATCCTCGACCCTGCGGAGGCCGGCCGCGCCGCTGGCCTCGACGGCCAGTCCTCGCTCGTCATCGTGTCGTTCGAGAGCGCCGAGCTGAGCCAGCGGGCCAACATCGAGGCCGCAGTGGATCTCGCGCGACAGGCGGGCGGTCACGTCCCAGACGACGAGGTGCAGATCGACGACGGAACAGGTGCTCCGACCGGCCGAGGTGGTGCCGTCGGCGCATGGCGCGATGCCTTCATCGGTGTGGGCAACGGCGTGGAGACCTCGCTCGGGCTCGTCAACGACACCTTCGAAACGGCCATCACCTGGGACCAGTGGCCCGATTTCGACGCAGCGGTGCGTGCGAAGGTGGGGGCCGCTCTCGCGGACACGTTCGGAGCGCACCACTCGCTCAGCTGTCGCTTCACCCACGTCTACACCGACGGACCCGCCCCGTACTACACGTGGTCGGGGATGGGGTCCCAGGGCAGCGAGATCCAGCAGTGGCAGGCCATCAAGGACGCGGCGAACGAGGCCCTGGTGGCTGCGGGCGGAACGTCGACACACCACCACGCCGTCGGTCGGATGCATCGTCCCAACGGCTACGACGTGCAGCGTCCCGAGCTGTTCGCAGAGTCGCTACGTGCTGTGAAGAAGCGCCTCGATCCCAATGGGATTCTCAACCCCGGTGTGCTGATCGACTGAGAGTTCATCGCTCGGCGAGTCGCTCGATGAGCCGTCCGAGCGACTCCACCGAGTGCGGCTCCGGATCGGCCAGGGCGACGACCGCTGTGTCGATGTCCGTATCGGCGACAGCCGCGTACCGCGCGACATGGTCGTTCGCCCTCGAAGGGTTGTGATGCTTCGGCACGTGGGATCGCATCTAGTGGTGCGCCGTTGGTTGTTCGGTCCCGCTCACCCGTAGGCTTCGGGCGTCATGACGAGGCGTCGCTGGTCGATCAAGGCGCTGGGAGGGATCGTCCTCCTGGCGATGCTGGCTGTCGCATGCGGCGACGACGACGAATCGACGTCGGATGTCTCGGGACGGCTGACCAGGGCCGGCACGGTGACGCGCGCCGAGGGCCAGATATCGTTCGTGCAGGTTCTGCGGGCAGAGACGAGCTCGGGTGAGTTCGTCGAACAGACCACGGAAGGCATCTACGACGGGGACGCTGGACAAGCGAGCCTGGTGGTGACGACGGAGCGCTCGGCGGGGAGTGATTCCATCTTCGTCGTCGACAGCACCGTCGAGCCCGGTACCACGCTGCGCCTCGTGATGGACAACGGCCAGGTGTTCCTGCGGGTCGACGTCCTGGGGCTCGACAGCACGTCGTGGTCTCTCGTGCCCGCCGGGGAGAGCACGCCCACGGCCGACAGCACGGTCGCCGTTCTCGGCTCTGCGCTCGTGGCCGACGTGTCGGATGGCGAGCAGATCGGGGAGACCGGAGCGGAGACGGTGGGCGGAGTCGCCGTGACGCGCTACCGAGTTCCCGCCGACGCGGCGAACGTCGCGATCTACCTGCCGACGGAGACACTCAACGTTCTCGCCGAACTGGGGTTCAGGTCACGAAACCTCGAGGCGGCGACGACGGTCGACTACTGGCTCGACGACGCAGACCGCATCCGGCGGGTCGAGATCGATCACCAACCGCTGCTCACCGAGCTCGTGTCTGGCGCATTCGACCCCGGCGTCGAGATCACCGCCTTCACGCACTCCTTCGAGATCACCCAGTTCGGCGACGTCAGCGTGGTGGTCCCTGGTCCCGCCGAGATCGCAGCGGGCGGGTAGTCCATGGCACCGTCGCTCACCAGCCAGCGACGGAAACTCGCGCTCGCGTGTCGCGTGATGGCGTATCGGGGGCTCGTGGGGGACATCCTCGGGCACGTCTCCTGGCGGATCGGCGAAGATCGCCTTCTCGTTCGATGCCGCGGCCCGCGTGAACGCGGCCTGCGCTTCACCACCCCCGAAGACATTCGCCTGGTCGACCTCGAGGGCGCGCCCGGTGCGCCGGGCGAACTCGACTCGCACCGTCCCCCCAACGAGTTGCCGATTCACACCGAGGTCTTGCGTGCACGGCCCGACGTCCAGTCCGTCGTCCACGTCCATCCACCGGACGTGGTTATCGCAGCGATGAGCGAGATCGACCTCGTGCCCTGGATCGGTGCGTACGACATCCCCGCCATGCGGCTCGCGGAGCGCGGCATCCCGACCCACCCGCGCGCGGTCCTGATCAGCAGACCGGAGCTCGCACACGAGATGATGGAGTCCATGGGGGATGCAGACGCCGTCGTTCTCTCGGGCCACGGGCTCGTCACGGCCGGGGTCGACCCGGTCGATGCGATGCTGCGTGCTCTTCAGGTCGCAGAGTTGGCGCGCCTCTCGCTCGCCGTCGTTCAGGCAGGTGGAACCACGACGCCGATCTCCGCAGCCGATCGCGCCGAACTGCCCGATCTCGGGACTGGGTTCAACCACGACGTGCTGTGGCGCCACCACCTGGCGTGCCTCGAAGCCGACGGGTGGGGTCTGCCATGACGACCGACCTCGCACTGGTCACGCGCGCAGCCCGCCGCGGGTTGGTGCCCGCATATGTCTACATCGACCTCGAGATCTTCGAGCTCGAGCGCGACCGGTTGTTCTCCCGTGCGTGGGTGTTCGTCGCCCACGAATCCGAACTCCCCGATGCCAATAGCTACGTCGTTCGCAACATCCTCGGCGACTCGCTCCTCGTCACTCGAGACCAGGACCGCGAGATCCACGTGATGTTCAACATGTGTGTGCACCGCGGGATGCAGGTGTGTCGAGCCGAGCGGGGGACCGCGTCGACGTTCCGGTGTCCGTACCACGCATGGATCTACCGCAGCGACGGGACGCTCGCCGGTCTGCCCTTCCATCACGATGCGTACGGCGGCGAGGAGGGATTCCGCAAGGAGGGCCAGGCCCTTCTCCCGGTGCCCTCGGTCACCAACCGAAACGGCCTCGTCTTCGCCAGCCTCGACCCTGACGCGCCGCCCTTCGACGAGTGGATCGGCGAGTTCGCCTTCTACCTCGACTTCTACACCCAGCCCACCGACGCCGGCATCGAGCTGCGAGGTCCCCAACGCTGGCGCGTCAACGCCAACTGGAAGATCGGCGCCGAGAACTTCATGGGCGACAGCTACCACACGCCCCATACCCACGCGAGCGTGGTGGACATCCGCCTCTTCGGTGAACCTCGCCCCAACAAGCGTAAAGAGGGTGTCCTCTACACAGCCGGGCGCGGCGGCGGGACGACCTACAAACTGCCGCCCGATGGAGACCTTCTCTCCGGTCTCGCTTACGTCGGGTATCCCGAGGACCTGCGAGAGGCGATGGCCGCCCAGTGGACGGAGGAGCGCCGCGCGCTCATCGACAACGGCGGATTCATGCCGTCCGCCGCCACGCTGTTCCCCAACCTCAGCTTCGTGCACAACTGGCCCGCAGTGGACGAGGACGGGACGCTGGCACCCTTCACGTCGCTACGACTCTGGCAACCCATCGGGCCGGGTGAGACGGAGTGCCTGTCCTGGTTCGCCGTCGCCGCTGACGCGTCAGAGGAGTTCAAGGAGCGGAGCTACAAGGCCTACATCATGTGCTTCGGCACCTCGGGCATGTTCGAGCAGGACGACGTGGAGAACTGGGTCTCGATCACCACCACCGCCGGCGGCTCGATGGCGCGTCGGCTGTTACTCAACAACCGCATGGGGCTCGACCACGAGGACCGCTCGCTCGTCGACGCCCACGACGGATTCGCCGGTCCGGGCCTCGGGTACCAAGGCTTCAACGAGCACGGGCAGCGTCACTGGTTCGCTCAGTGGTGCGACCACCTCGAACAAGAACCCCCCACCGTGCCGCCCGTGGCCTTCGGGGTGGACGCGCCACATGGTTGACGCACCGCTTCCGTATACGGACGCGCGTCACATGGACGCGCACCAGTTCCTCGTGGAGGAGGCGCACCTGCTCGGCCGCGGGGACTTCGCCGCGTGGCTGGCGCTCCTGACGCGTGACATCGAGTACGTGATGCCGGTCCGCGTCACCTCGGCGAACACGATCGACGAGGCGTCCGTTCAGACGATGGACCACTTCGCAGAGGACCACTACTCGCTCCGGCTCCGGGTGGAGCGGTTCGCCACCAACCATGCGTGGACCGAGGATCCGCAGAGCCGGGTGAGGCATCACATCACCAACGTCCGCACCTTCGCATCGGAGGATCCTGACGCGTTGCGGGTGGAATCGGGGGTCTTGATGTTCCGGTCGCGCGGTGACCAGCAGGCTCCCGATGTCCTGAGCGCCGGGCGTCGGGATGTGTTGCGACGCGTCAGCGGACGACTGCGGCTGGCGCGGCGCGAGATCGAGATCGACGAGGCGGTCCTTCGGACCCAAAACCTCGCGGTGTTTCTGTGACCCAACTCGCAGGCCGACGTGCCCTCGTCGTCGGCGGCGGCTCGGGGATCGGCCGTGCTGTGGTGGAGCGGTTCCTCGCCGAGGGCGCGTCAGTCGCTGTCCTCGAGCTGAGCGCGGCCAAGTGCGACGAACTGACGCGCGTCAGCGGTATCGGCCCCGTTGTCACCGGAGATGCGACGACGTGGGAGGCGACTGACGCGTCAGTGGCAGCGGCGACTGACGCGTTTGGGGGCCTCGACACGCTGGTTCAGTGCGTCGGGGTCTTCGACTACTACCGCGGGCTTGGGCAGCTGACGCGTCAGGAGTTGGACGACGGGTTCGAGGAGATCTTCTCTGCGAACGTTCGGAGCCACCTCCTCGCGGCGCACGCGTCAGAGGCGGCGCTGCGTCAGACGCGCGGCTCCATCATCTTCACCCTGTCGACATCCAGCTACGCGTCAGGACGCGGCGGAGTGCTGTACGTGGCGTCCAAGTTCGCTCTCCGGGGTGCGATGGAGTCCCTCGCTGATGAACTGGCGCCCGACGTGCGCGTCAATGGCGTGGCGCCCGGTGGCACCCTCGATACGGATCTGCGCGGGCTGCGCGCCCTCAGCGAGGAGACACGGTCGATGGCTGACGCGTCAGGTCGTGAGGACGAGCTGCGCGCCAGGACACGCCTCGAGGTGGCGCTGACCCCCGAGGATCACGCGTCGAGCTACGTGTTTCTCGCGTCAGACGCGGCGCGCGGCATGACCGGACGGGTGTTGCACCCCGATGGTGGGGCAGGGCTTCCGTCCCGCTGACGCGCGTCAGCGCATCGAGATCGTGCCCATCACGTCATCGTCCCCGTCGCCAGGGGCCGCGAGCTCCACGATCCGCTCGTCGACGTCATCGTACTCGAGCCGGAGAGCGCGGCACATGGTGGCGTGCAGCATGTACATCGAGGTCGCGTAGGTGAGCTCGATGATCTGCTCCTCGTCGAGGTGCGACCGCAGCGCGTCAAAGGTGGCGTCCTGCACTCGGCCGCCACCGAGCGTCAGCTCGTCGGCGTAGGCCAGCACGGCCCGTTCCTCGCTGGTCCAGAGGTCGGTGACCGACCAGGACGGGATCGCCGCGAGCTGCTCGTCGGTCACGCCCTCTCGTCGGGCGGCCTTGCAGTGTTGGCTGAACACGAACTGGCTCCCTGACGCGAACCCAGCTCGGGTGAGAGCCAGCTCCCTCAAGCGGGGGTCGAGCGACCGTGAGGGACTGTTGAACAGACCGAACCCGGCCACCATGTGGTCGAGGAGCTCGGGGGTCTGAGCGAAGACGGTCCACCAGTTTCCCGGTGTTCCGGTGGCGGTTCCGGGCTCGGCGACCGGGTCGCGATCGCCGAAGAGCCGGTCGTAGATGGGCACCACCGAGGAGGGTGCTTCAGCTCGGGGGATCTGTCTCGTCCGTGGCATGGCCATACTGTATGGGCGCGTCGATGACTGCGAAGGGGGTCCCATGGGACAATCACCGGAGAACACCGAGTTCGAGTTCAGCGGGTTCAACCACGTTGCGCTTGTCTGCAAGGACATGGCGCGCACGGTCGACTTCTATACGAACGTGCTCGGCATGCCGCTCATCAAGACGCTCGAGATCCCGGGCGGCGGCCAGCACTTCTTCTTTGACGCAGGCAACGGTGACTCGCTCGCGTTCTTCTGGTTCCCAGGGGCTCCCGAGGCTGCGCCGGGAGTCGCCGCTGCGGGTCAGCTGCCGGGTGGTGGCAACATCGTGTCTGCGCACGGATCGATGAACCACATCGCGCTCGACGTGCCCGCGGACAAGTTCGACGACTACGTGCAGAAGTTGAAGGACAAGGGCGTCGAGGTGAGCATGGTGCTCAACCACGACAACAGCGAGTCCACCGTGTCGACCGAGATGCACCCGGGTGTGTTCGTCCGCTCGGTGTACTTCTGGGATCCCGATGGCGTGCTGCTCGAGTTCGCATGCTGGACCCACAACGGCTTCACCGAGGAGGACCGGGGGCACCTGCCGGCCAACGCAGACGGCGAGCGCGTCGAGCTCGTCGCGGACTGATCGGTGAAAGTCACCCGGCTCTACACAGGCGACGATGGCCGATCCCACTTCGAGGATCTCGACATCCCGCTGACGACCATCGAGAACGTCGGTCAGATGTCCGGCCGTATCCCCGCGGATTCGGTGTTCTTCCGCGACACAGCCGATGCCGGTCCTGATGTGTGGGACTTCCATGTGGCGCCGCGCCGCCAGTTCGTGATCCACCTGGCTGGTGTGGCGGAGATCGAGGTCGGCGACGGCACGACCCGCCGGTTCGGGCCTGGTGAGCTGCTCCTCGCAGACGACACCACGGGTGAGGGCCACATCAGTCGCGAGGTCGAAGGGCCTCGCATCCAGATCTTCGTCCCGCTCGACCCGTCGGCCGACATCTCCGGCTGGCGGGTCTGATCGCGACACCGGGAAAGGAACACTGTGCTGACCTGTACTTCGCCGCGCATCGGGGAGACCTTCGTCGAGCGTGAGCTCCAGTCGCGCGAGGAGTTGGACGAGATCGTGTCTCGTGCCCGTGAGGCGCAGGGAGAGTGGGCGACCGTGGGCCTGGCCGAACGCGTCGCCCGCGTCGAGTCGATGGTCGCCGCGCTGGAGGCGATGAACGACGACGTCGTCATCGAACTCGCCCACATGATGGGCCGCCCCGTTCGCTACGGCGGTGAGATCGGCGGCGTGAAGGAGCGGGCGCTCCACATGACGTCGATCGCCGAGGCGGCGCTCGCGCCGATCGAGGTGGAGGACAGCGATGCCTTCCGGCGGTACATCGGTAAGGAGCCGATCGGGGTCGTCTTCGTGGTAGCGCCGTGGAACTACCCGTACCTCACGGCGATCAACACCATCGCTCCAGCGCTCGTCGCCGGAAACGCCGTTGTCCTCAAACACGCGACCCAGACGATCCTCGCGGGTGAGCGTTTCGATGCCGCAGCCCGCGCCGCCGGCCTACCCGACGGACTCTTCGCCAACATCCGGGTGGATCACGGAACGGTGGCGGACTTGATCGCCGCCCGGTCGTTCGACTTCATCAACTTCACGGGCTCGGTCGGCGCCGGAGCGTCGATCGAGCGCGCCGCGGCGGGCACCTTCACGAAGATCGGCCTCGAACTCGGCGGCAAGGACCCTGGGTACGTGCGCGCCGATGCCGACATCGAGGCTGCGGTCGACACGCTGATCGACGGCGCGATGTTCAACTCGGGCCAGTGCTGTTGTGGGATCGAACGGATCTATGTCCACCACTCGCTGTTCGACGATTTCGTCGAGCGGTCGGTCACCTTGGTGAACGGGTACGTGCTCGGGGATCCGCTGGAGCAGGAGTCCACGCTCGGGCCCATGGCGCATGTCCGGTTTGCCGAGGAGGTGCGGGGGCAGACTTCGGAGGCGATCGCCGCCGGTGCGACCGCTCTCATCGACCCCACCGGATTCGAACGCGACACGGGCCGCGATGCCTATCTGGCACCGCAGCTGCTGGTCGACGTCGACCACTCGATGCGGGTGATGCGGGACGAGTCATTCGGACCTGTCGTGGGGATCATGCCGGTCGCCGACGATGACGAGGCGATCCGGCTGATGAACGACAGCGAGTTCGGGCTCACGGCATCGCTGTGGACCGCCGACGCCGACGCTGCAGCACACATCGGGAATCAGATCGAGACCGGCACCGTGTTCATGAACCGGTGCGACTATCTCGATCCGGCCCTGTGCTGGACCGGCTGCAAGGACACGGGTCGCGGTGCCTCGCTGTCGGTTCTCGGGTACGACAGCGTGACGCGGGTGAAGTCCTTCCACCTGCGCCACTGAGCCGGCCCACGCTCCGGTCAGCCTCGGGGAAGGTGGGGGAGCACCTTCTCGGCGAACTGCTCCATGGAGTACATCGCCTTGTCGTGCGGCATGTCGCCGATCTGGAACCAGGCGAGCAGCTTGCCGGCGCCCGCTTCTTCCATGTTGCGAACCAGGCGTTCACCGACTTGCTCCGCGGTTCCGATCAGCGGCTCACCTGCCGACAGGGCGGGTCCGCCGGCGCCGGCCATCTCGCGAGCGATCTCGAGCCTCGTGCGGTACGAACTTGCGGCCGTGTAGCCCGGTGGGAAGAAGGTGGGCAGCGGGAGGGTGAAGCAGCGCTCTTGGAAGTAGCGCACGTGGGGTTCGAGCGAAGCCATCGCGGCTTCTTCCCCGTCGGGGTGGATGTGCACGATCGATGTGAGACCGAACTGCTCGGGCCCCGCCGTGTACCCGAAGCCCTCGGCGTACTCGCGGTACGCGCCGTAGAACTGCTTGAGCCGCTCCATCGGAACGAAGGTGCAGGCCAGCGGATACCGGCGTTCGGCCGCCCACTCCAGCGTTTCGGCCGAGCCCTGAGACGGCACGAAGATCGGCGGGTGTGGCTGCTGAAGGGGCCGGGGCCACACGTTGACGTAGCGAAACTGGAAGTGCTCGCCGTCCCAGTTGAACGGACCCGGGTCGGTCCACGCCTTGAGGATCAGGTCGTGTGCTTCGAAGAACATCTCCCGCGACCGGGTCGGGTCCATGTTGAGCGAGTGGTACTCCGCGCCGATACCGCGAACGAAGCCCGACAAGATGCGCCCGCCCGACATCACGTCGAGCATCGCGACCTCTTCGGCGACCCTCAGGGGGTTGTCCCTGAGGGCGATGCCGTTGCCCAAGATGGCGATCTTGGCCCGGCTCGTCCTGCTCACGAGCGCCGCAGCCATGATGTTGGGCGAGGGCATCAGCCCGTAGGCGTTCTGGTGGTGTTCGTTGACGCAGATTGCGTCGAAGCCGGCCTCGTCGGCGAAGACCAGTTGGTCGAGATACTCGCCGTAGAGCTGTTGGCCGAGCTCGGGGTCGTACTCGCTGTTGGGGTACACGACCCATGCGGACGTGTACTTCTCGACCACATCGGGGTCGATGTTCGGCCAGGGCATGAGGTGAAAGGCGTAGATCTCCACGTCAGCCCTCCTCTCTTCGCGCGTGCAGTGTGACCGCGGCGCGGGCCACCGCGGCTGGGGCGTCGATGGTGACCATATGGCCTGCCTCGGAGATCACCTCGAACTCGGCGCCGATGAGCTCGGCCAGGCGGCGGCCGTGCTCCGGCGGAAGGAGGCGGTCCGCCGCCCCCCACAGAACCGTGGCGGGAGCGTCCACGTTGTGCAGTTGCCGCTCCAGCCGCTTGTCGTACGGGCGCTTCCACATGAGCCGCGCTTGGGCGGCCAGGTCGACCCAGAGATCGGTCGCTGCGTCGATGTCACCGGTGAGCGGGTCCACGACCGAACCATCGATCGACTCGGCGAGGTAGCCCACCGCCTCAGGCGCCTGCTTGATGAAGATGTCGGGCATCGGTTCGTTGGGTCGCAGCCCGAGGGCACCGATGGCCAGCAGCCCGCCGACGAGGTCGGGTCGGTGGGCGGCCAGGTCGAGAGCCATCCAGCCACCGAGGCTGACCCCTGCCACGAGAGGACGGTCGAGTTCGAGGACGCTCAGCAGGCCGGCGGTGTGGAAGGTGATGTCGGTCACATCGTCCACCCAGGCAGGGATCTCCTCGCCACCGAACCCGGGATGAACCGGCGCATAGACGGTGAAATGTTCGGCGAGGACGTCGTGGATCTCGGCCCACTCGGACGTGTTGCCTTCGCCGTGAAGAAAGAGCAGGTCGGGGCCATCGCCGCCCACCTGCACTCGTGAGCGGTGGTCGATGACCAGAGCGTCGATGAGTCTCATCGGGACTCGACCGACTGCAGCCAGTTGGAGAGCATCTCGGCGCCGCGTGCGGGGTCCTCGCACATCCACCAATGGCCGAGGCCCTCGAGCATGGCGACCTCCGCGTTCGCTCGCTCGGCAGTGCGACGGGCCAGGGCCTCGCCGCCGGTGTAGTGGTCCTCGGTGGCGATCACGACCAGGCCCGGGTTGACCGCCGCTTCTCCCAGCCGGTTGCCGAGGTTGGCCATCACCGGCTGGGCGGCGCTGCGGTAGAGGGGAACGATGCAGGCCGCCATGTCCTCGTTCACGTGTGGGGCGACCTGAGCCGCGACCGCGTCGCCCATGCCGAGGGCGCCGAACATCGCAGCGATGTCCTCGGTGGGGGTGGCAGCCATGCCAGCGACGATCGCCTCGCCGTCTGGGCCCTGCCATCCTTGCGCGGCGTCGTGCCACTCGTACTCGTCGTTGAAGCATCCCGCGATGTCGATGCACCAGCTGCGGATGAGGTCGGGACGTTCGATGGCGATGCGCATCACGTGTCCGCCGCCCCAGTCGTGACCGATGAGGTCGGTGGGACCGTCGAGCTGCTCCAGCACGCCCGCGAGCCAGGCGAGGTACTCGTCGCTCGTCGCTCCGAACCCCTCGGGGATCGGAACGCCGAATCCCGGAGGCGACAGGGCGATGACGTCGTCGCGACCCAGCTCGGTGCGCAGCGGGCCCCAGATGGCGTCCGTCTCGGGATTCCCGTGAACCAGAACGACTGACATGGCGCCCCCTCGCTGCGATGCTACTGCTTGGGGTGACGGTAGCTGGCGGGCGTCAGTCCTGAGGAGGTGGACGTTCCTTGGCGAGGTCGTCCACCACCTCCGCCGTGGGCAGCGCGGACAGACCGGCGGGTGCCAGATAGAGCTTGCGGTCCCGGGAGCCGCCGCCGACGATCACCTTTGCACAGGCCATGACCCGTGAGTCGATCCACAGCGGGAGGTCCGCGGGAAGCCCGAAGGGGGTCACGCCTCCCAGCGTCATCCCGGTGATCTCCGCTGTCTCGTCCGGCGGGGCGAAGGAGGCCTTCTTCACGCCCAGCCTCTTGCGCACCACCTTGTTGACGTCGACCTGGGTCGTCGCGAGCACCAGACACATCGCGTAGACCCGCGGCTCGCTCTTGCCGACCACCATGATGGCGTTGGCCGACTCGTCCATCCGATAGCCGTAGTGCGCACAGAACTCGGCGGTGTCGGCGAGCTCGGGATCGCACTCGATCACCTCGTAGTCGACACCTGTGGCCTGGGCAGCTTCGAGAACCGGGTCGCTCATCGCCGCGACCATATCGGCACCGCGTCCATCGATACCCTGCCTCGAGGTGGACGTCAGGCGACGAAGGCTGCTCATCGCAGCGCTGCTCATGCTGCTCGCGGCCTGCTCGGGCGGTGAGTCGGAGCCACAGATCGAGTTCACCGAAGCGCGCCCCGACTCCCAATCAGGCACTACCGACGAACCGGGCACGAGCGGCGATGCGGAGGGCTCGGACTCCGGGGCCGGCACGACAGGCGATTCCGCCACGGACGACGATGCGAGTGGTGTCGGCACAGGGCGCTGGGAGTCGCATGACCTCGGCGATGCGGTCGGCTCTGTGCTCCTCGAAGTCGATGGGACGCTCGTCGCCGCCGGATGGTCGCCGACGCGGGGCGCGGTCCAGGTCGTCGAGATCTCGCCAGACGGCGAAGCCCACCTCACCGAGTTGCCATTCCCGAGCGCCCGTCGGGTCGCCGCGTACCTCGGGGCGATCGAACCGGCCGTGCAGGTGTCCTCGCTCGGCGGCAGTCGAGTGACGTACTGGATTCGGGAGCGGCAGGGCGCCTGGGCCTCGCGCGAGTTCCCGCCCGGCGGCCTGCCCAGCGACGTTCTCACGCGAGCGAGGACCCAATCGGGAAACGTC
>CAYUBX010000023.1:10417-14402 GCA_964443165.1 uncultured Acidimicrobiales bacterium | reverse complement strand
GTGGCCGAGCGCCGCCATGTTGAACTCGCGCCGCTGTGGTCGGTCGGTCGGGTAGTTGAGTGCCTCTTCGAAATACACCTGGGTGGAACGGGCCAGGCCGCCGCCCCGATCGCGCCAGGCGCCTGTCACCGCCGGGAGGAGGGCGACGGCTCGCATGATGTCGCGTCCCCTCGCCCGGTGTTCGGGTCCCACGAGGACCCGGATCGCCGCGGGGCGCGTCGAGGCGTACGCGGCGGCGAGCCATTCGATGCGGTCTGCGCTGATGCCGGTGAGCTCCGCTGCTGTGCTCGGGCTCATCTCACGCGCGTCCTGCCGAAGCTCTTCCCAGCCCGACGTGTGGTCGGCGATCCACGACTCGTCAGCGAGGCCGTCACGATCGATGACGTGCAGCATCGCGAGGACGAGTGTGATGTCCGACCCGGGCCGTAACTGGACGAACTCGTCGGCCCGGGCCGCCGTCGCCGTCGGCGCGGGGTCGATCACCACGACCGTTGCTCCGGCGCTTCTGGCCTCTTCGATCACCGGCCACAGGTGTCGGTTGGTCAGGAGGGTGTTGGTGCCCCAGAGGATGATGAATCGGCTGTATGCGAGGTCCTCCGGGTCGATCCCGAAGGGAAGCCCGGACACATCGGCTGCGCCCAGCCATGCGGTCACGCCGCAGAGATGGCGCCGGATGTCCGAGGCGTCGAGTGCGTCGAAGAAGCGGTCGGCCATCACCCCCTTCTGGATCACGCCCTGCGTTCCGTCGAACGAGAACGGCAGGATCGACTCCGCCCGCCCGGAATCTCGGAGGGAGCCGAGTCGATCGGCGATCTCACGGATCGCCTCGGACCACGAGATGGGCTCGAAGTCAGCCGATCCCTTCGGGCCGACGCGGCGCAGCGGATGAAGGACCCGGTCGGGGTGGTAGACCCGAACGAGGAACCGGTTGACCTTGGGGCAGAGCTCGCCGCGGGTGGTGGGGTGCTCCGGCGATCCCCGGAGGCGGACCGCCATGCCCTCCTCCACCGTCACCTCCCAGACACACGTGTCCGGGCAGTCGTGGTGACAGGAGCCGAGGACCATCGCTCGGTTCAGCTGCACTCGGCGCAGTGGCCGTGCAGATCGAGCGAGTGGTGGAACGGGGTGAAGCCGACCTCCACGGCGGCCCGCGCGAGCGCTCCGTCCACCGCCTCTTCGAGCGCGTCCCCGAGACGGACGTCCTCGATGACCCCGCAACCCATGCAGATCAGGTGGTGATGGTGGCCGAGCATCGATTCGGCCAGTTCGAAGTGGGCGTGGTCGCCGCTGCCGGTCAGACGCTTGATCGCACCGCTCGACTCGAGGACATCGAGGTTGCGGTAAGCAGAGCTCTGGCTGAGAGCGCCGTCACGGTCCAGGACCTCGGGGAGGGTCAGCGGCCGCTCTGCGGTGGCGAGCACCTCGACCAGTCGCCGTCGGCCCGACGTGTAGCGATGATCGTGCCGACCCAGGAGCTCGCTGATCTCGTCGTGGAGGTGATCCATGTTGGGTTGGACGGTCATGCGTGGTGTCCGTGATTGTCGACGGCGAGAACGCGGTCCAGTTGGAGATCGATCGATTTGAGCGCCCTGGTCGAACCGAACCGCATATCGACGCCGTCCGGGCGAATCGCAGCGGTGGTCATGGCTTCAGTCTGCCATTTCGATAGTCATTCCCAAGCGGCCGGGCCGACGCCTTCTTGGTCAGGTCACCTCGTCGATCAGCGCGCTGACCATGGCGTCGACGTCGTAGCTGGGCTCCCAGCCCCATTCGCTTCGCGCCGCGCTGTCGTCGATGCGGATGGAGGTGCGAGGTCGCGAGTTCTCCGACTCCGTGTCGAAGGTGATCTCGGCTCCGGGGATCTGGCGGCGGACCGCGTCCGCCAACTCGCCTGCCGTCGGGGTGGGCTGCGGTCCGTCGACGAGGTAGTTCATGGACCGGATCGACTCGAGGGGCGCGTCGGCGAGTTCGATCGCGGCGCGAGCTGCGTCTCGGTAGTACATGAGTGCGACGACCGATTCGGGCGCTGTCCACACCTCGAACGGCTCGCCCAGCGCGGGCTTCTCGATCATCCAGCTCGTGTACTGGGCGACGCTCCAGGTGGTCACTCCTGGGCCCACGATGGAGGGGTACCGCAGTCCGCGGAAGTCGAGCCCGTACTTGGAGCGGTAGTAGGCGCCCAAGTTCTCGCCGAACACCTTCGTGACTCCGTACGCGGTGAGCGGCCGCTGGAGGCTGAGATCGTCGATCGGTTCACCGCCCAAATCGCGCCCGTATGTCCCGATGCTGCTGGCGAAGATCATCTGGCGGGTTCCGGCGAGCCGGGCGGCCTCGATGATGCGCATGAAGCCGGTGGCGTTGGCCTCCAGGAGCGCCTGCGGGTCCTGCTCGCCGGGTCCCGTCAGGATTGCGCCGAAGTGAAACAGCTGATCGGGTGCAAGGCCGCTCCCGACTCGTTCGATGGACTGGGGGTGGGAGAGGTCGATCTGGTGGAGCACCCGGTGGCCCGCCACACCGGTCAGCCGCCCCAGGTTGCCGGAGCGGTGCGCGACGTGGATCGGGCCCTCCCCGCGGTCGAGGAGCATCTTCACGATCTCCGCTCCGATGAAGCCGGTTCCGCCAGTGATCAGGGTGGTCATCGCTCTTCCTTCTGTGTGGGTTGCGGGCGCGGTCTCACCCGCGGCGGGCGCTGCTGCCGCCGTCGACCGCCAACTCGATTCCGGTGATGAAGCGTGACTCGTCGGACGCCAGAAACAGGGCGGCGTGCGCGACGTCCCACCCCGAGCCCATCTTGCGCCCGAGCGGAACCATGCGATCGCGTTGTGCGATCACCTCGTCGCGGCTCACGCCGCGCTGCTCGACGTTGCCCTCGATGGCCATCGGCGTGTTCATGAGCCCGGGCATGATCACGTTGGCCCGGATGCCATCTCGGGCGACCCGGACAGCGAGCGTCTGCGTGTACGCGTTGACCGCCGCCTTCGTGGTCTTGTACCCGATTCCGGGGTAGGGGGTGATCGCCGCCACCGACGAGATGTTGATGATGCTGCCGCGCCCCGCTGCCTGCATGTGAGGCACCGCGTGCTTGCAGGTCCACACGAGGCCTTTGAGGTTGACGTCGAGGATGAGGTCGAGGCCCTCTTCGGTGATCCGCGTCGGGCTACCGTCATGTGCCCCGATCCCGACGTTGTTGTGCAGGACGTCGATGCGACCGTTGCGCTCGAAGGCGAACGCAACGAGCGCCTCACACTCTGCCTCGACCGTGATGTCTGCCGCTGTGGCGACAGCTCTGCCGCCCTCGTCGGTGATCGTCTGCGCTGTGTCCTCGGCGCGCTCGATCTCACGGTCCACGACCACCACGTCGGCTCCGGCGCGGGCGAACAGGACGGCGGTCGCCCGCCCGTTGCCGATGGTCTGACCGGGGGTCTGCCCCCCGCCGACGACGATGGCGGTCTGTCCGGCGAGACGACCTTCGACGCTCGTCTCGATCCCTGTGGCCTCGCGGATGTCGTCGTAGCTCATGATGGCCAGCTGTGGTCGGCGAACCGGGTTCGCAGTTGTTTCTTGTCGATCTTGCCGGTGCCCGTGTGGGGGATCTCGTCGATGGTCACGATGTCGTCAGGGAGCCACCAGGAGGCCACGTGTGGACGGATGGCGTCGAGCACGCCATCTCGATCGAGCTGAGCGCCCGGCTCGAGGGCCACGACCAGGAGTGGACGTTCACCCCACCGGTCGTGGGACATGCCCACCACCGCAGCTTCGACAACGCCGTCGGCTCCGACAGCGGCATTCTCAAGTTCGATCGAGCTGATCCACTCCCCGCCGCTCTTGATGACGTCCTTCGCCCGATCGACGATGCGGATGTAACCCTCGGCGTCCATCGTGGCCACGTCGCCGGTCTTCAGCCATCCACCGTGCTCTGCGGGCTCGTGCGTCGAGGGATCGTCGCGCCGGAAGTAGGCGCCAGCAACCCACGGCCCTCGCGCTT
>CAYUBX010000023.1:0-10407 GCA_964443165.1 uncultured Acidimicrobiales bacterium | reverse complement strand
ACTCCGTCGCGCGGAACCTCGTCGCCGTCGTCGTTCACGATCCGCAACTCGACCCCGAAGACCTCGCGGCCCGCCATCGCCTGTCGGTTCCGCTGCTCGTCGCGGTTCATCTCGCGGACCCGGTTGGTGAAACGTCCTGTGGAGCCCTGGGTCATCTCGGTCATGCCCCAGACGTGGCTCACGAAGACGCCGTAGTCGTCCTCCAGCGTGTCCATCAATGCTCGTGGCGCAGCGGAGCCTCCGACGGCGAGCCGTTCGAGGGTCGGCACGCCGAGCCCTTCTCGCTGGAGGTACTGCACCACCGAGAGCCAGATCGTGGGGACGCCGAACGACGCCGTGACGTGCTCGTCGTTGATCAGCCGGACGAGCGCCTCGGGCGAGAGGTCGGGACCGGGGAGAACGAGCTTGGCGCCCGTCATCGCCGAAGCGAACGGCACAGCCCACCCGTTGACGTGGAACATCGGAACCGCCAGCAGCAACGACTCGCTCGAGAAGACGCTGTGGCCCTCGCCGGTCGCGGTCGCCCAGGTCTGGAGCACGATCGCCCGGTGGCTCTGGAGGATCCCCTTCGGGTTGCCGGTGGTGCCCGACGTGTAACAGAGGGTGCACGCGGACCACTCGTCGAACTCGGGCCACTCGGCGGGGACGCCGGGCGCGGCGATCCAGGACTCGTAGTCGACCACGTCGTGGAGTTCGGCGTCGCCGACGGAATCGCTCATCACGACCCATCGCCGCACGCTGGGCGCCTTGGGGGCGATGCGCTCCGCCATCTCGACGAAGTCCGGATCGACGAGGACCACGACGTCCTCGGCATGACCGAGGATGTACGCCAACTGGTCGTCGTGCAGTCGCGGGTTGACCGTGTGGAGCACGGCCCCGATGCCGGTGATGCCGTAGTAGGTCTCGAGGTGGCGGTGGTCGTTCCACGCGATCGTCGCGACCCGGTCGCCCTGCTCGACGCCCTCGGCGAGAAGCGCTGCACTCACCCGACCGGCCCGTTCCCTGATGTCGCTCCACGTCGATCGACGCTGCGCGCCCGCCGAGTCGATCGAGACGACCTCGGTCCCTCCATGGTTCCGTCCGGCGTAGTCGAGCAGGCCAGACACCAGCAGCTGGCGGTCCATGTTGAGTCCACGCAGCATGCGGCCCCCATCTCCTCGGCCCGGTGGCCGTCTGCGGGAACTCAACCTAGTGCCAACTACCCTCTGGTCCCCATGGCACCTGGGCCCCAGACCCCGTCGCGGGCGCTGCGCCTCCCGCTCTACGTCGGCGGCCTGATGGGCCCCTTCGGGACCGGGATCATGACGCCGATGATCCCCGAGCTCCGCGAAACCTTCGGGGTCAGCACCACCGTGTTGGGGTGGAGTTGGGCCCTGTACCTCGTGCCCTTCGCCGTCCTCATGCTCGTCTCGGGCACCCTGAGCGAGCGATGGGGCCGCCGCAGAACGGCGCGAGCGACTTTCGCCCTCTACGGAGCGGTCACCTTCGGCTGTGCCATCGCCCCCAACCTCGGGTGGTTTCTCGTCGGCCGAGCGCTCGCGGGTGGCCTCAACGCCTTCTTCACCCCGATCCTGTTGGCCGCGCTGGCCGACTCGACACCTGCGCAGCGCCTCGGTGCTGCGGTCGGCGTCTACGCGGGCTTTCAGTCGTTCGGATCCGGACTCGCGCCGCTGACCGGCGGCATCGCGGCAGACATCAACTGGCGTTGGGCGTTCGTGCTGGTCGCCGCGGGGTCCCTTGATCTGGCGACGTTCCCACCGCCGGGTGAGCCCGAACCGGAATCCGACGCGCCGAACCTGCGGTCGCTGTTGCGACGACCGCTGATGCTCCTGGGTGCCGCCGCGTTCTTCGCCTCGTTCGGACCGATCGGTATCAGCATCGTGGTCGGTCTGGAAGCGCGCGATGGTCTCGGCCTCTCCGGCTCGGCCGGTGGGCTGGTGCAGGTTGTAGGGCCGCTCGCCGCGATGTGGGCCGGTCGTCCGTGGGGCTCGGTTGTCGACTCGTGGGGCGGCCGACGCGCCGCTACCGCGGCGTTTGCGATCTGCTCACTTCTGGTCGCTGGGATGGCCGGCGCGGGCACGGCCCTCACCCTGTCGATCGCTTGGGCCGTCGCTGGGTTCAGCACCAACTTCGTGGTGGTCAGCATCCAGGCCCTGGCGGCTCAATCCGCTGTCGACAACCGGGCCGGCGCGATCTCGTTCGTCCTCGCTCACCGGTTCATGGGACACGCGCTCGGTGCCCTGGTGTGGCTGCCGGTGTACGCCGCGAGTCCCGACGCGGCGTTCTACGGAAGCGCGGCCGTCGGGCTTGCCGGAATCGCGGCAATCGTGCTCTCCGGACTCGGCACCGAGAACGGCCACCGGGCGCACCGGTAGCCTTCGCTGCATGAAGTTCGGGATCTTCTATGAGCTCCAGCTCCCGCGACCGTGGGACCGTGACTCCGAGTACCAGTTGTTCAACAACGCTCTCGACCAGATCGAGCTCGCCGATTCGCTCGGGTTTGACTACGCGTGGGAGGTGGAGCACCACTTCCTCGAGGAGTACAGCCACAGCTCCGCCCCCGAGGTGTTCCTCGCCGCAGCCAGCCAACGCACGAAGAACATCCGGCTCGGCCATGGCATCGTGCAGCTCCCCACCAACCACCCGGCGCGGGTGGCCGAGCGCGTGTCCACGCTCGACCTCATCAGCGGAGGACGAGTCGAGCTCGGTCTGGGGGAGGGTTCCTCCGTCACCGAGCTGCACCCCTTCGATCGCCGATTCCGCGACAAGCGGGAGGTGTGGGAGGACGCCGTCCGCTGTCTCATGCCGATGTTCTCCGAGATGAACCACAGCTACGAGGGTGAGTTCTTCAACTTCCCGGCGCGCAACGTGGTGCCCAAGCCCTACCAGGACCCGCATCCGCCGCTGTGGGTCGCCTGCAGCCAGCTCGACACGATCGTGATGGCGGCGCGTCGCGGGATGGGGGCGTTGGGCTTCTCGTTCGTGTCGGCGGATGCGGCGATGGCCTGGGTGAACGCGTACTACAACACCTTCACCAAGCGGCAGGAACTGCTCTGCGACTACCAGACCAACCCGGGCGTCGCCGTGGTGAGCCCGTTCATGTGTGCGGAGACCGACGAGCAGGCCGCTCAGCAAGCCGAGGGGTGGACGTTCTTCCAGTTCGCTCTCGTGTTCTACAACACCAAGGGTCCCTTCGAACCCGGCACGATCAACCTCTGGGACGAGTATCAGGCCTGGAAGCAGACGCCGGCGGGGCAGAAGGCCAGCCGCACCGTCGGTCTCGTGGGATCACCCGACACCATTCGCGAGCGGCTGCTCATGTACGAAGAGGCGGGCGTGGACCAGGTGATCCTGCTCAACCAGGCGGGCAAGAACACCCACGAGGACATCTGTTCCAGTCTCGAACTGTTCGCCGATGCGGTGATGCCCGAGTTCCACGAGCGCGACGCCCGGCATCAAGAGTGGAAGCAGGCGGTGCTCGCCGGTGAGATCCAGCTCGAGGACATCGACACGGACCTGTACCAGATGATCACCAACCAGACGCCGGTCGAGCGGCGGGAGGAGATCGAGCGGAAGCAGCGCGAAGCCCGAGCCAAGTCGGCTGTCGGGATCGAGGACTGAGGCGGTCGACTCTCAGAAGAGGCGGGACGCGGCGAGGTCGGAGCCTTCGCGCATCGCCGCCAACTTCGCCCACGCGACATCGCTCGCCACGGCGCGGAATCCCGCCGACGTGTCGAACCCGCAGTCGGTGCTGGCGATGATCCTTCCGGGATCGCCGACGACGGCTGCGTAACGCTCCAGCCGCTCCGCGATCACCTCGGGGTGTTCGACGTAGTTAGTGGTGGTGTCGACGACGCCGGCGCAGAGCTCCCAACCCGCCGGGAGCGGGTGGTCCTCGAACACCCGGTACTCATGGGCGTGGCGGGGGTTGGCGCCCGACAGCAGCAACCCACCCACGTCTGCGCTGTAGAGCAGTTCGATCAGGTCGGTCAGCGGGATGTCGTGGGTGTGAGGGCCGTCGTAGTTGCCCCAGCACACGTGGAGGCGGATGCGCTCGGGTGGAAGGCCGTCGACTCCCCGATTGATCGTTGCGATCACGTCGGCGACGAACTCGAGAAACTCTGCGGTGGAGTCGGCCGCGAACAGGCCATGGCGCTCCATCGCGAGATCGGGGGCGTCGATCTGCAGGAGGTACCCGGCCTCCACGATGCGGCGGTACTCGACGGCCAGCGCGTCACCGACGGCAGCCAGGTACTCGGAGCGGTCGCCGTAGTGCTGGTCGGCCATCGCCGTCACGACGATTCCCGGTGACGGGGCGGTCATGAACAGATCGCCGAAGCCGGCACGACGGGCGATCCGCTCGAAGCGGTCGATGTCGGCGTCGATCTCGTCGGTCGACGAGTAGGCGATGGGCCCGATGGCCTGGGCCGGACGGGCCAGGTTGACCGCGGCTGTGGCCGGGCGGCGGGTCTTGGCCTGTTCGACGAACTCGGGAAAGTCGGCGAAGTCCTGCCAGAAGCGGGCCCGCCCATCGCCGGGACCGAATCCCGACATGCGGTGCTGGACGTAGGTGAAGAAGCTCTCGCGGCTCTGCTCCCCGTCGTTGGCGATGTCGATCCCCGCGTCGTGCTGTCGCGTCACCACGTCGGCAACCGCCGCATCGACCAGGTCGTCGAGCTGCGAACGGTCCACCGTGGCGCCGCGGCTCATCTGGGCGAACAGCTCCACCAGCTCCGTCGGTCGAGGAAGGCTGCCGGCGTGCGTCGTTCGGATGGTCGCCACCGCGGCGACGCTAGCTGCTGGGTGCGAGTGCTCTCAGGAGATCACGGGCGGAGAGAAGCGACGGCGCCTCGGGCCCTCCGACGCCGAGGTGACGGATGCCGTGGTCGAGCATGACTCGCATCGCGGTCGCACACGTCGTGTCGGGCGTGACCCAGCGAACGCCCAACGAGGCAACGTCGCCTGCCGTCGTCGACTCCGTGAACGCGCCGTGGCCGATCGCCTGGACGACGTCGCGCTCGCTCACCAGCCCCACGACCGTGTCATCGCGAACGACAGGGAGAGCGCCCACCTCGACGGCTGCCAGTTTCTGACACACCTGGGCGAGCGTCGCATCGGCGTCGATGGTGGCCACCACCGACGCGGCGAGGCGTCCAACGGGCGCCTCAGGACTGCGGAAGAGCTCGGTTTCTGTTGCCATGACGACCTCCTGATGTCCTCAGCATGAGAGACATCGGTCGCCGCCGGCAGGGTCGAAGGTCACTGTGGTCGACGAATGACCGCCCGGGCGATCAGCGCCGAGGGAGCCAATCGACGAGGGCCTGACCGATCTCGTCGGGGCTGTCCTCCTGGACGAAGTGGTTGCCGGCCACGGTGATCTCCGTCTGGTTCGCGAAGGTTCGAGCGAACTCCAGCGGACGTCCCTGGAGTAGTGCTCCGGGATCGGCGTGCACGAAGAGCTTCGGCACGTCGCTCCCGGGGAGCCAGTCGGAGTAGGCGGCAACGATCGCAGTGACGTCCTCGGGCTCGCCCTCGATGGGGATCTGGCGGGGCCAAGTGAGGGTGGGACGCCGATGCTCCTTCTCCACGAAGGGGCGGCGGTATTCGTTCATCTCGTCCTCGGAGAGCTGGCGGATGATCGACCCGGGGAGCACCGCTTCGACGAAGAGGTTCTTCTCGATGACCATGTCCTCACCCGCTGGGGAACGGAAGCCCTGGAAGATGCCCGCCGCCGCCTCGGGGAAGTCGGACCACCCGATGGGCATCACGATCGCTTCCATGTAACAGATGCCTGCGACGCGGTCCTGGTTGCGGAACGCCCAGTCGTAGCCGAGGGCGGAGCCCCAGTCGTGGATGACGAACGTGACGTGATCGCCGAGGTCGAGCTGATCGAGCAACCCGTCGAGGTACTCGCGGTGCTCGACGAAGCGGTACGAGTCGGGGCCGGTGTCGTCGAGCTTGTCGGAGTCGCCCTGGCCGATCAGATCCGGCGCGATGCAGCGAGCCGAACCGTTGACGTGCGGAATGATGTCGCGCCAGAGGTACGACGAGGTCGGGTTGCCATGGAGGAACACCACGGGGTCGCCCTCACCCGACTCGTGGTAGGCCATCCGCTTGCCGTTGACGGTGGCGTACTTCTTGGACAGCGGTTCGGTGCTCATGGAGCGCAGCCTACGAGCTGCGCGGACGGGTCAACCGGAGTTGGCAGCCGCACCGTCGATCGCGAGCCCGAGGGGGTCTTTTACCGCCCCAATCGCTCCGTTTCTGGATATACCGCGCTCGCGCGACCTCCACGTACCCAGAACGAAGGGCGCGCGCCGGGAGGTACCCAGATGGGCTAGCGGCCGGGGAGTCGCGGGATCACGTCGGCGGCCAGGCGCTCCAGGTTGGTGGCCATGTACTCGGGTGCTATCCCCGGGGGAAGGCCGGAGGTGGCGATGTCGGTGATGCCGAACTCGGTGATGAAGTCGGTCAGGATCTTCACGCACTCGTCTGCGGTTCCCACCACGACGGTCTGTGGAATCGCCGAGCGATCGCCCCAGTCGTAGTCGTCCGGTGTTTCGGCCATGAACTTCGTGTAGACGCCCATCCGGAACCGCTCGGCGTCGCGGATCATCGGCCAGTCGCGTTCCTTGTCGTCTGTGACGTACACGGAGCGGATGATGCCGACCCGGTAGTCGTCGGGGTCTTCGCCGTTGGCGCGAACAGCGTCGCGCCACGGATCGAGCACGTCGCCCCGCTTGCCCTGGGGGAGGAGGTGGGTGCCGAATCGGGCGGCCCGCTGAGCGCCGGGCTCTTTCATCGCGGCGACCCACAGGGGTGGGCCGCCCGGCTGGACCGGCTTGGGATGGACGTCGATGTCCGTGAGTTGGTAGCGCTTGCCGTCGAAGCTGAACGGCTCGTCGCCCCAGGCGAGCCGCATGATCTCGATCGCCTCGTCGGTCATCGAGACCCGGTTGCGAAGCGGGACCCCGAACGCCTCGAACTCGTCTGGCACGTAGCCCAGACCGATCCCGAACTCGATCCGTCCGTTGGAGATGTTGTCGAGAACCGCGAGCTCCTCGGCCAGCCGGATCGGGTGGTACAGCGGGAGGAGTGCGATGTCGTTCGAGAGGCGGATGTGTTCAGTGCGCGCCGCGATGGCGCCTGCGAGCGGCTGGAATGCTGGGAGGTACCCGTCCTCGAGAAAGTGGTGTTCGGTGAACCAGACATGGTCGAGGCCGAGCTGATCGGCGAGGACGGACTGTTCGATCGTGGCTGCGTACACGTCGGCCATGGACATCTCGCCGCCCGGCACGTGCCGGCAGTCGTACATCACGCCGAATCGCAGTGGTGGTGTCATCGGGCCCCCTTCGGCTCCGATGCTGCCACCCTTCGACGCATCGCGCCGCTCAGCCGACGGGCTTTGGTGCTCCGACCTGCCGGATGATCTCCCACGACTCACCGTTGCGGCGCAGCGCCCTCATCGATCCCCGCACCAGCAGCGGGTGCATGGCGTCACGGCTTGGCGAAGGCCTCGTCGACGTCCCCGTCGGACCAGCCGGTGGGCTTGTCGTCCGGGTATGCCTCCTCGAACGCGGTCCGCATCTCCTCGTAGGGGAAGTCGTCGTAGGAGCCGCGCTGGTTGACGTACTCCATGTGGCGATTGCCCTTCTGATCGAAGTCGTGGAAGAGCGCGTCGTTGTAGCCGTCGAACTCCAGTGGCTTGGTCTCGAACCGCTCGCACATCTCGATGTTGAAAGCCGGGGAGGCCTTCACCCACTCCCCGTCGAGCAGGAACTCGCTGAATCCGTGGAAGACGAAGAGATCCGTCCCCATCTTCTCCCGGAGCTTCTCGCTCTGGAGGTGGTTGCGAACGTCCGCGAAACCGAGCCGGGTCGGGATCCCCACCGATCGGGCGGCGGCGGTCAGGAGGATCGACTTGGGCACACACCAGTTGCGGTCTGTCGCGACGACGTTGCTGGCGATGAATGAGTCGCGTTCGCCGTCGTCGGCGTAGGGGTCGTACCACCAGCCGTCGCGCACCCGGTAGAAGAGACGGACTGCCATGTCTCGGTGCTCGGTCGCGTCGCCGACGGCCTCACGAGCGAACGCCCGAACGGTGGGGTCCTCGTGATCGATGAACTCAGTTGAGCGCAGCCATCGGTCGGTGTCGGGAGAGTCGGTCGTCACACAGTCGACGGTAGTGCGAACGGCCTCTTCAGTACCGTGTGACCGATGCTCGCCGACCTGCGATCGCTGCCCACGGCCACCTGGCTTCGGATGGTGCCCTATGCGGCGATCGCGGCCGTCCTGATCGCCGTTCCCTCCGACCTCATCGACACGCCGATCTTCGGACGACCGGTCGAGACCCGGCCGATCGACTACGTGATCCTCGCTGTGACCGCCTCCTTGATCGGGCTCATCTTCGCCATCCGGCCGGAGCCGACCGAGGAGCCGGAGCTCGTCGCGGCGGGCGAGCGCGACGAGACGCGGACCGTGTGGGGCGGCTTCGTGTCGTTCCTCGCGGTCGGGTGTCCGGTCTGCAACCAGGCGGTGGTGGCGCTGGTCGGGACCTCGGGTGCCCTGTCCTGGTGGGCCCCCGTCCAGCCGGTGGTTGGCGTTGCCGCAGTGGGTCTTCTGCTCTACACGCTCCGAAAGCGGTTGCAGACCTATCAGCTCACCGCCTGCCCGGTTCCTGCCTGAGGGCCCGTAGCCGGTCGAGATCGCCGGGGCACACCTGGCCGACCCGCCGGATGTCCGCGTCGGTTGGTGCGGGCGGTTCTCCTCCGAGAAGCCACCCGCCCTGGATGTGGCGACACCACTCGCTCAGGATCCGGTCGTCCGTCTCGCCGGATCCATCGATCGAGAACGCCAGATCTGCGCAGTCGAGCCCCGGATAGAGAAGCACGAGTCGGTCGATGTAGGTGCACCGCATTCGACCCTCGGAGTCCAACCCCGGCACGAAGAACTCGGACTCGTCCTGGCGGGCTCCGTCGCCGATGAGTTGGTCGACCCACCAGCTGCCGTCGCGTCGGACCATGCGCACGGTGATGGGCCCGGCCTCCTCAGGCGCCGTGATCACGAACGTCTGCGTGTCGTCATCGACGATCGTCGGCGCACCCTCGTCTCGGGTCGCGCCACGTACGTCGAGTGCGAGGAGAACGTCGCCGTCGTCGGACCCGATCGGCAGCGCTCGCGTCATGGCCTCGTCGAAGATCACCGCCGGCAGCCCCGCGTGCTCGTGTGGGGCGCTGATGATCCGGATCTCGTCCACGTCGAGTGTCCAACGGCTGAGGCTCTGCATCGCCTCGCGCTTTCGATCGATCGAGACCAACTCGCGCACGAGAACGAAGTCCCGCCGGTCGAGCGCGTCAAGGAACTGGTCCAGCCTTGCATCTGCGTCCTGCTCAGCACGTTCGTCGAGCGCGACGTGTCTCGATGCGAAGTCCTGGTTGTCCTCGGCCGTCGTCGTCGCGTAGGCGAGCGCCCCAACGAAGCCCGCGATCGCCGCCACCGTGAACAGCAGGGTCTGGCGCTCGCCGCTCATGATTCGTCCCCGACGAGCGGGTGATCGAGAACTCCTCCTGCATCGATGAAGAGGTCGATCCGCCAGCGGTCGGACGGTGATGTCACGAGGTGGACGCGGACTTCGCCTCCCGACTCAGAAACGAGCGTTGCGACCGACAACGTGTCCGTGACTTTGTCGATGACCCCGACCGACCAATCGTCGAGACCGCCGCGCGCTCTGGACTCGAGCATCCAGGCGTCGAGCCAGAGCGGCGTTGATATCGAGTGCTCGGCACCCGCGTCCTCCTGCTCGGGGGCCACGTGCATCGCGAGGTTCACCTGGGCTCTCTGGCTCAGCGTGAGGAATGCGATGTCCGCGTCGCCATCGCGATGAGCGTCGAGCCATGTTTGGAGTGCGGACGCGGGATCACCCAGATCCAGCCGACCGTCGACCTCCACGAGACTGCCCCGCTCGGGTGTCGGGCCCGTGAGCCATCGCCGTTCCACGGCGAGACCGAAGCCCGCGCCGATCACCAACCCGATGGCCAGCGCGCCCACGGCAGCCACCCGCCCGGCGTCGGCCCCTTCACCGTTCATGTCGCCCCCTACCTCCATCAACGGTAGAGGGAAGCCACGGGGTTCCCGTGCCGAGGAGATCGTCACCGTCGCCGTGTCGTAGGCGAGCCGTCTCTCCAGGTCACGTGCGCTCCATGAGTCCGGCCGAGCGACGATCGAGTCTGCGACGCGGGCTGCGATCAGGCCGGCCAGCATGGGGCGACGAAGATCGCGACACGCAATGGGAGCGCGGAGAATCGACGTGGCCGTCACTCGCGATCGGAGAGGTCGGCCGCAGATGTCCGCGCCGAACTGTGTTCGACATCGCTGGCCACGAACCTCTACCGGCGCTCTTGACCGCTC
>CAYUBX010000022.1:7432-14461 GCA_964443165.1 uncultured Acidimicrobiales bacterium | reverse complement strand
GATCGGCAACGATGGCGTGAGCGGAGCAGGCGCCTGCGTGCTCGGTCCGATCACTGTCGGTGACGGCGCGATGGTCGCCGCTGGCGCGATCGTGATCCGTGATGTCAAGCCGGGACAGACCGTGGCCGGCAACCCCGCCAAGCCCGTCGGCGGCTAAGCGCACCCGCCCGAACCGACGGCTGCCTAGCTCGTCAGGACGCGGCGACGACGGCCCTCGCTGCGCGTCGCACTGTCGACCGACCCCACGATCGCGAGCGTGAGGAAAAACGTCGTCCCCGCCGTCCGGAAGGCGAACGCGTCGTATAGCGCCCACGTGACCGCGTGAACAAGGAGCGACGCCCCGCCGCAGTGTGCGAGGAGCCTCATCCGATCGTTCTCGGTTCTTCGTTTACTCGCGCGCGAGACGAACCAACCGCCGACCGGGAGCGCGATGAGGGCACCGAGACCAACCAGCCCGGAGGTGACGAGCGTGCCGAGGTACTGGTTGTCGAGGAAGAGCGTCCGCACGCGGCGCGACTCCACGATGCGTGCCTCGGTGGGCACGAACGTGGCGAGGCCGGAGCCGAGGATCGGGCGCTCCAGAATGATGGCCCGCACGATCGAGTAGTCGTCGGAGCGCCCTGACACGTCGAGGTTCTCGTCCTGCGCGGCGAAGTCGACCACGACTTGGTAGAAGACGTTGACCGACGCCGGCACGACCACCATCCCCGCCACGACCAGGACGGCGCCGCGACGGAGGAGCTTCGACCGCATCTCCTTGTCGAGACCGAAGTACGTGACGATCAGACCGACGAGCACACCGACGACCCCGGTTCGGCTCACCGACAGCGGGACGGCGACGAGGATCAGCACCGTGGCGAGTGCACCGATGCGGCGCGCGGTCCGAGTCGGTCCACCGAAGGCGTCGAAGATGGCCAACGGAAGACACGCGGACAGAACAGCTGCGAACTCGATGCTGCCCTGGGCGGTACCGAAGACGCGCGTCAGGCCGAGTCGTTGGGGAGCGAAGAGCGCGCCGCGCGCTTCCTCCGGTGGAACCGTGAATCCCGGCGGTCGGAGGTACTCCGCAAGCTGGGTGTTGAATGCGAACTCGAGGATCCCGACCAACGCCATGAACGACGCGCCGAGCAGCAGGAGATTGACCAACCAGTAGATCTGGCGCTCGACGGTCACCACCTCCATCGCGAAGAGGAGCATGCCGAGGTACGTCAGGATCAGGACGAGCTCCAGGTCGCCTTTGGCCACCAGGTTTTCGCTGCGCGCGTTGATCGCGGCGTTGGTGTAGCTCACCAGCTGGGCCAGCAAGAAGATGAAGGCGATGATGTCGATCGTTCCGAACAGCCGGCTCCTGGGTGGACCGCTCACCACCCGACCGGCGAACCAGAGACCGAGTCCCAGGAGTCCACTCGCCATCACGAGAGAGAAGCCGACCAGACCGAATCGCGTCGGGATCACGAACGCCGACACGATCATCAGCACGAGGCCGAACTCGACGCGACGCAGGCTGAGAATCAGGCCACCGACGACGACGATGAGGAGCGTGGCCATCCCGGCGAGCGGGAGGACCAGGGCGTTGCTGACGAGCGCCGCGACGATCGCCAGGAGCAGGACACGGCTGTCGCGCGCGGCTGCGCCAAGCGCGGTGATGACCCGCCCGATGCCCGAGCGTTCAGGGGTGACGCTCGGTGAGGTCACGCCCTAGCCGGTTGCGAGGGCCGCGCCGGAATGGGTGGCGTCGCTCCGGTGCTATGCGGCTCGGGCCGCGGTTCTTGACGGCGGCCGTTGGTCGGCTCGTCGCGGGAACGTTCGAAGGCATCGAGAAGCAGAGCGAACGCCACGGCCGCGAGAAGGCCGAGGAGCACGGTGCTCGCCACGAGCCGATCTCGAGTGCCGTACTGCACCTGGGCCGGCAGCACGGTGATCTGGCGCACCATGAAGCGATCCTCCGGCGGGGCGGAGGCCTCTGTCTGCATGGCCTCCAGCTCCTGCTCGAGCGCAGAGAGAACGGCATCGCGCGTCGCCAGGCTGAGGTCGCGGTCGTCCGCCTCGACGATCACCGCGAGCAGCGGGTCGTCGCCGTCGTCGTCGTCGACGAGGTAGTTGCTGGCGTAACCCTGCTCGACGAGAGGCTCCCGCCACTCGGGGCTGTTCACCGACAGGGCGAGTGCGCTCGCGACGAGGTCGTTCGACTTGGCCGACACGCCGAGGAAGGGGTTGGTCTCGTTGCCGACGTTGTCACGAGACGGCGGAATCACCCACACGACGGCCTCGGACTTGTAGCTGGGCAGCACGCTGACCCAGAAGCCCCACGCGGTCGAGATGGTGATGACCACGAGCGCGGAAACGACGATGCGGTGGCGCATCAGCACCTGGATGAGGGTGTTCAGGTTCATGTTTCGGAAGCTCCTCGGGCCCGCTGGCCCGGCGGGATTTTAGAACAGGCGCTCGCGGTCCAACGATCGGGCCGCCCGGATGTCTGTGATGGCGTCGACGAACGTCTCCACCACCCGATCGACATCGGCGGGTTGAAGGGCCTGGTGGATCGGAAGCGACACGCAACGTGCCGCTGCAGCACGAGCGCGCGGCGTGGATCCGGCGTCGACACGCGGGTGGTCGCGGTAGACGGGGATGTCGTTGAGAGCGGTCGGGTAATACACGCCGGGGTGGACGCCCGCGCCCTGCATGCGAGCGACCACGTCGTCGCGATCGACATCCTCGGGAACCAGCACCGTGCACTGATGCCAGACATGGGTGCGACCCGCCGGCTCGCGCGGCAACACGAGGCCCTCGACGTCGACGAGGCCCTTCACCGCCCGCAGCGTGTTGTGGCGGCGCGCCGCGGCGATCACATCGAGCTGGTCCATCTGCGGAATCGCGATGGCAGCCTGCAGCTCCGTCATGCGGCAGTTGCGTCCAACGCGGACGTACTCGTACCGACCGGCCATGCCCTGATTGCGAATCGTTCGCATCGTGTCGGCCCAGGCGTCGTCGTTGGTAGTGACGACGCCACCCTCGCCGGACATCACGTTCTTGGTGGCGTAGAAGGAGAAGCACCCGGCGCCGAACGAACCGACGCTGCGATCTCCCACAGCTCCGCCGTGCGCCTGTGCAGCGTCCTCGATCACCGACGCATCGCCGGCGATGGCCATGAGGCGCGCCATGTCGGGGGCGAGGCCGAAGAGATGAACGGGGATCACCGCGCCGACGCGAGTTGTGTGGTCGACGGTGTCGGCCAGCAGATCCAGATCGATGAGGTGGTCGTCGTCGATGTCGACGAAGCGGACCCGAGCTCCTGAGCGGAGGACAGCGTTGGCCGTTGCGGCGAACGTGAACGGGGTGGTGATCACCACCTCGTCGTGGTCGAGGTCGAGCGCATCCACGGCGACCTCGAGGGCATCCGTTCCGCTCGACACGGCGATCGCGTGGCGGGCGTCGGCCATCTCGGCGCACTGGGCTTCGAACCGCTCGACCATGGGTCCCTGAGCGAGTCGTCCGCTCGCGAGGACGTCGAGCACGAGCTCGCGCGCCTCGTCGGAGATCATCGGTGCAGCGATGTGGATGTCAGCCATCGGAGTCCCCCACGGAGTCGCAGTCTGCGGGACGCGGAACGTCGCCGCGAGCCACAACCTGGCCCGCCTTGTCCACCCACCCGATCCGTCGTGCCGGATTGCCTGCCACGAGTTCGAACGCCTCCACGGGCTTGGTCACCACTGACCCCGCTCCAACGACGCAGTATGGGCCGAGATGACGGCCCGCGACCACTGTCGCGTTGGCGCCGACCGACGCGCCGCGACCAATGGTCGTGGGCGTCAGCTCCCAGTCGTCGACAGCGCGCGGGTAGACGTCGTTGGTGAACGTCGCCTTGGGACCGAGGAAGACGTCGTCTTCGACGGTGATCCCCTGCGGTAGATACACGTGATTCTGGGCCTTCACCCGATCACCCACTCGCACGTCGACGTCGATGAACACGCCCTTGCCGAGCGAAACATCGCGGCCGATCACGGCACCGGCGCGAAGGTGACAGTGATGCCACACCTTCGTCCCGTCACCGATCGCGACACCGTCCTCCACGATCGCTGTCGGGTGAATGAAGGGGTCCTCTGCCACGTGCTGTCCTTCGCGGGCGGTCGTACCGCTCACTCGTCGGCCAGCGGCCGAGCGATGTAAGAGCCGGAAGCGCCGCCGCGCGCACGGCGATCAGGCAGCGCTGACGATGGGAAGTCCGTCGGCCTTACGGTACAGACGGCCGGCCAACATCGGACCCCGACGGGACTCTGCGAGATCGATCTCGAAGCGGACCTCGGTGCCGGCGTCGACACCGGTGACGGCGTCGGCGAAGCCGGCGTCGACGGCGTGGGCGTCGAGGAGGCGCACCCGGCGCATTCCCTCGAGCTCGATCACCCCGCTGCCCACCACCCGGGCCACCCGGTCATCGATGTAGCTCAGCGACTCGGGCTGACCGGCGTTGGAGGGGGCCGGCGACGGCGTCTGGATGAGAGCGTCGACTGCGTGGGCCACCTGATGGGCGACGGTCATCGACGCCCGCTCGGTTTCGAGGTCGACATCGCCCTCGATCATGTCGACGAACCGATCGAGCTGGCTGGCCAGCGGCTCGCCGGCCGCCTTGACGAATGGGATCTCGATGATCGTCTCGGAGCGGTAGCCGGGCGTGGATCCGGGGAGCTCGTGGTTGACGTGCCGGTACACCGTGATGTCCTGGCGCAGCAGATCGATCTCGAACAGCGACTTCTCGGTGCAGACCGACATCGTGCGGATCTTGCGCTGGCTGACCCGGCTGGCCGAAAACGACGCCATCGAACCGTCGGGGAACGAGAGGGTGCAGTCGGCGATCTCGCCCCAGGAGTTCTGACGCGGACCGCGAGACACGGAACCGGACACCGCGGGCAGCACGTCGGCACCGAACTGATCGCTCATCAGCTGGATGGCGATGTCGATGTCGTGGATGAGCAGATCGGACACCACGCTCGAGCGGATCTGGTCCGCCGGCGGGGAGTGGCGAGTCGCGACGAGGTGCACGACCGGACCGTCGAGCAGGTCGCGGACGGCGGTGACGACGGGGTTGAAGCGCTCGACGAAGCCGCACATGATCGGCACGTCGAGTGCTCGACCGA
The DNA here is from genome assembly GCA_964443165.1 of uncultured Acidimicrobiales bacterium. Classification (GTDB taxonomy): domain Bacteria; phylum Actinomycetota; class Acidimicrobiia; order Acidimicrobiales; family Poriferisodalaceae; genus JAYPWI01. The sequence continues at coordinate 9,329 of CAYUBX010000022.1, read as the reverse complement.
CGTCGATCATGAGCTGCGCCTCGGGGAACGTGGGCGCGATGGGTTTCTCGATGAGGAGGGGGATCCGGCGATTGATCAGGTTGAGACCGAGGTCGAAGTGGTACTCGGTCGGGATCGCCAGAATCGCGGCGTCTGCGTCGAGATCGTCGATCGACGTCGCGCCACGCGTCCCGTGCGTCTGTGCCACCTCGAGCGCCCGGTCGAGGTCGATGTCCACCACGCCGGCCAGCTCACACCGAGCGTTCTCCGCCACAACACGGGCATGACGATGGCCCATGTTCCCAACACCGATGACTACGATCTTCGGCTTCACGCTCTCAGGCCTCCGGGGGAAGGTGCTGCGCGTTCACCACCCCTGAACGCTCTACGTGGTCATAATAAACGCTCTCCGCGAGAGCGGTCAAGATGTCGCCCAACACACTGCCAAGAATTCCACCGACCGTCATCTACAACCACACTCTGTAGCGAAATTGCCGCCCTCGCACCGCATGTCTCTGGTCATCGCCTCAATCGTCGACGAATTGTGGTCTATGAACGATCGACAGCGGCACCGGTGACGCACCTACGATCGGATCAAACTAGTGCAATCCGCGCACAGTGTCGTGAATCGGGAGACCTCCTTCACTCCGGGTACGGGGGAAAGGCGCCGCACATCTCGGCGACTTCGTCGCGCACTGCGGCCACCTTCGATGCGTCCTCGCGATCGCGCAGGATCCGGGCGGTGAACGAGGCGATCCGTTCCATCTCGGTGGGGCCCATGCCTTGGGTGGTGACCGACGCGGTTCCCATGCGAAGGCCACTCGTCACGAAGGGGCTGCGAGGGTCTCCAGGAATGCTGTTGCGATTGAGCGTGACCCCGCCATCGTCGAGCACCTCCTGGGCGAGCTTGCCCGTGAGATCCTCATCGAAGGTCCGGAGATCGATCAGGATCAAGTGGTTGTCGGTGCCACCCGACACGATGCGGAAGCCCTCCGATGCCAAACCGGCGGCCAACGCGCCAGCGTTCTCCACGATGCGCGCGGTGTAGTCGGCGAACCCTGGGTCGAGCGCCTCGCGGAATCCGACCGCTTTGGCCGCCACCACGTGGTCGAGAGGGCCGCCCTGGCTTCCGGGGAACACGGCCGAGTCGATCTTCTTCGCGAGGTCCTCCGTGGACAGGATGCAGCCACCGCGCGGCCCGCGCAGCGTCTTGTGCGTCGTGAACGTCACCACGTCGGCGAACGGCACCGGGTTGGGATGCTGGCCTCCCGCGATCAACCCCGCGATGTGCGCGGCGTCGAACATGAAATACGCGCCGATCTCGTCGCAGATGCGTCGGAACGGTTCGGGATCGACCCGTCGCGAGTATGCGGTCGCGCCCGCCACGATCAGCTTGGGCCGATGCTCGCGGGCGATGCCGGCCATAGCCTCGTAGTCGATGCGCTCGTCGCTCTCGGTGACGCCATAGCTGACGAAGTTGTATAGCTTGCCGCTCACGTTGACGGGCGACCCGTGCGTGAGGTGACCGCCCTGGTCGAGGCTCATCCCCATGACCGTGTCGCCGGTCTCGAGAAGAGCCAGATACACGGCCGCGTTGGCCTGGCTGCCCGAGTGCGGCTGCACGTTGGCGTGGTCGGCCCCGAACAGTTCCTTCACTCGATCGATGGCGAGTTGCTCGACCTCGTCGACCCACCTGTTGCCGCCGTAGTAGCGGCGGCGCGGGTACCCCTCGCTGTACTTGTTGGTGTAGATGCTCCCCGTCGCCTCCATGACGGCCGGTGACGCGAAGTTCTCCGAGGCGATCAGCTGAAGGGTCGTCGCCTGGCGTTCGCGCTCGGCACCGAGGAGACGGTTCATCTCCTCATCGGGCGAGACGTTCCAGGGGGTGCTGGCAGTCATGGGTGACGCTCTCCATCAT
>CAYUBX010000022.1:0-7417 GCA_964443165.1 uncultured Acidimicrobiales bacterium | reverse complement strand
GGGGTGCAGTCGATCGCGTCGATCTTCGCGACGCGCGCCGCATGTCGACCGCCCTCGAAGGAGGCGGCGAGAAAGGCGTCGAGTGCGTCCGTGGCGGTCTGTTCGCCGACGAACCGTTCACCCAAGCAGACGACGTTGGCGTCGTTGTGCTCGCGAGCGAGCCGAGCCGACGTGACGTCGTGGACGGTGGCCGCCCGGATTCCGTTCACCTTGCCCGCCGCCATCGCGATCCCGATACCGCTGCCACACACGCAGAGCCCGAGCTCCGCCTCACCGGCCGCGACCGCGCGGCCCACCGCCTCGCCGAAGTCGGGATAGTCGACACGGTCGGTGGAGTCGGTACCCAGGTCGAGAACCTCGTGCCCGAGGTCGCGAAGACGGTCGACGAGCGTGCTCTTCAAGCGGTGACCGGCGTGATCGGAGCCGGCGGCGATGGTGGACACGTCGGGGGGAAACCTCGTGCAGCGGGGGTGGACGCCATCATCGCGCGGGCGGACGACTCACTTGAGCATCATTGGACGCCGCGGCCGTGATTCTCAGATCTCGACAGCGCCCTCCCGCAGGACGACGGGGGGATCGACTGTCGCGTCGATCACCGTGGACGGCACGCCGCTCGCTCCACCACCCGGACCGAACCCGGCATCAGGCCCTTCGACGAACAGCTGCACCCCGAGTTCAGCAGCTGCGGCGGCGGGGCTCGACGAAGTGTCCTGGCCGTGCAGATTCGCGCTGGAGCCGGTGACCGGACCGACGTCGTCGATCACCTCGCGCAGCCACCCCACCGCAGGTGCTCGCACCCCGAGCGTGGCCCGGCCGTGAACGGGGTCCGGCCCGCCGAGCCGTTCGGCCACGATCGTCAGACCGCCGGGCCAGTGGCGCGCCGCGAGCTCGGCGGCCAGCGGCGAGAGCCGCACGACCCGTTCAGCCTGCTCGACACCCGAGACCAAGATGGGGAGTGGCTGGTCGAGGGGGCGTTCCTTGACGGCGTACACCCGGCGCACCGCATCTTCGTCCGAGTACACGGCGAGGACACCCGGCACCGTGTCGGTCGGGGCGACGGCGACCTGCTTCGCCTGCAAGCCCGATCGCAAGGCGTCGACGACGTCGCGTGCGGGCTCGTCCCGCGGTCGACGAGCCACAACCGCCCGATGTCTGCCCGCCAGGTCGACGACGACGTCTGCGTCGTCGTAGCCACGGGCGGCAGCCCTCACCGCCAAGGCCGCGGCGCTCAACGGTGCGCACTCCACGACAACAAGCCCGCCAGGTGCGACCCAACGTCGCCCGGACACGAGCAGATGATCCAGGTCGCGACGACCGTCGGGGCCGGCCCGCAACGCCCCTGGTGGCTCCCACGCGGCGACCACCTCGGGCAGCTCCTCGTCGTCCGCGACGTACGGGGGATTGGAGATCACGAGATCGAACTCACCCTGCAGCGCTGGATCGAGTGCATCGAACCACGAGCCCTCGGAGAGCCGCACGCGCGAACCAGCCCGCCCGAGGCCCGCGAGATTTGCCCGCGCCAGCGCAAGAGCGTCGGACGAGACGTCGGTCGCGTGGACGAGCGCGTCGGGGACCTCGAGCGCGAGCGACAGACCGATGGCGCCGGTGCCCGTCCCGAGGTCCACAGCAAGAGAGGGACGGCCGAGACTCGTGAGCTCGGCCACGCCGAGACCGGCTACCGTCTCGGTCTCCGGTCGCGGGATGAGGGCTCGGGGATCGACGAGCAAGTCGAGCCGGCGAAACCCCCAGCTGCCCACGACGTACTGGAGGGGCTCTCCGGCGGCACGCCGCCTCAGCATGTCGTCGGCGTGGGCGACCATCCGGTGGGTCAACGCCGTGCCGCGCGACTCGTGAAAGGCGGCCGGCTCGACGCCCGCGGCTGCCTCGCCGATGCGTCGGGCGCTGATCGCCGCGTCCTCCACCCCTGCCTCGTCGAGTTGGCGTGCGGCCTCGTCGACCAGCTCGCCCAGCGTGAGGGCGGGCCCGTCGTCAGCGCCCACCGTCTGCAGCCTCCAGCTGGGCCTGGCGTTCCGCCAACCTCAACGGCTCGATCACCTCGTCCAGCTCACCGGCGAGGACGCGATCGAGCTTGTGGATCGTGAGCCCGATCCGGTGATCGGTGACCCGACTCTCCTTGTAGTTGTACGTGCGGATCTTGTCGGCCCGACCGCCGCCCCGTACCTGGTCGCGCTTGGCTTCGGCCTGGCTCGAGGCCTGCTCGTCCTGATGGAGCTTGAGCAGACGAGCGCGGAGCACCTGGAGGGCCTTGGCCTTGTTCTGGAGCTGGCTCTTCTCGTCTTGCATCGAGACCACGAGCCCAGTGGGGCGATGGGTCACGCGAACCGCCGAGTCCGTCGTGTTGACCGACTGGCCACCGGGACCGGAGGCCCTGAACGTGTCGATGTCAAGTTCGTTGGGGTCGATCTCCACCTCGACCTCGTCGGCTTCGGGCAGCACGGTGACCGTCGCAGACGACGTGTGCACCCGGCCCTGGGATTCCGTCACGGGGACCCGCTGCACCCGGTGGGGACCGCCCTCGTGTTTGAGGTGGCTCCACACGCCGTCGCCCTTCGCGACGAACGCAACGTCCGTGTAGCCGCCCATGTCGCTCTGATGCCCGCCGAGCACGTCGACCGACCACCCCTTGGCAGACGCGTACGCCCGGTACATCTCGAACAGGTCGCGCGCCCAGAGGTTGGCCTCTTCACCACCCTCAGCCCCACGGATCTCGACGATCACATTGCGGTCGTCATTGGGATCGCGCGGCAACAGCAGCACGCGGAATCGTTCCTCGAAATCCGCTGCGGCGGCGGCGGCCTCGTCGGCCATCTGCCGGTACTCCGCTGCTTCGTCACCCTCCGCCTCGGCCGCGAGCTCCCGAGCCTCCGCCGCATCGTCGAGCGCCGTCTCCCACTCGTGTCCGACCTCGATCACCTCGGTGAGCTGCGAGTGGCGGCGACCGATGTCTGCGAACCGCTCGCGGTCGCTGGTGACGGAGGGATCGCCGAGCTGTGCCTCAACGTGGGCGAGCTCTTCCTCGAGTTGTCGCAACCGGTCCAGCACAGAGGTCAGGCTACCGACGCCGACCCGCCCCATTCGCGCCAGCCGTCGTCCACCGCGACGAGCTGCGCGGGGCGAGCGAGACGGCCGCACATGGCGGAGAGCACCTCATGCGCGTCGCGACCGGGGACCGCGATCACGAGTTCGGCGTCCGGTTCGAGGCGATGCCGCGCGTCTGCAGCGAAGGAGACGACGTCGAGATCGATCCCGACCGAGGTCACCACCACGAGCGGATCACCTCCCTGCGTGGCCCCTGCGGCAACGGCGGGCACCGCCTCTTTGAGGTTGGTGCGCTGCACCGGCGGAGCCGCAGGTGCGAGGCGGGCGGCACGCACCACGTCGGGCCGCTCGATCAACCGGGTGCGCAGCCAGCGCTCGGCACCGAGGCGGTTGAGCGGGTGTGGTGATGCGCCCGGGGCGCGATGGGTGCGCACCAGCTCCGCCACCTGCCGGATCGCATCAGGCGTCGGAAGGTCGCCGTGCAGCAAGCCGAACGCCTCGCGATCGTGCGCCCCGACTCCGACCTCCAGCCGGTACCCGGCCGCGTCCTCCACCACACGGGCAACCTCGAGACCCTGCACCTCGCCGATGATCACTCCGTGCTCGACCACGACCTCGACACCGGCGATCTCGAGCAGCGCGACCAATTCGGGCACTTCGGGCGTGGCGGGCTCAGGCGAAGGTTCGTCCGCAGTGGCCGTCACGGCGCTGCGACCGTCGACGTCCCAGACCGTCGGAGGGTGGGCGAAGAGGGCCGCACGCCGGGCGAGCACGCCAGCGGACTCGCTCGCGAACACGTGCACGCGGGTGAGATCCGCACGCTCCGCTGCAGCCAGCGCCGCGCCAAGACCGCGCGCCGGGCGTTCCTCGGCGAGACCGCCGACGACGACGTCGCCCGATGAGGTGGTCGCGGTCCCGACCGCGCCATCGTCGGTGCAGGTAACCGACGTCAGCTCCGCGGCGAGGTGGTCCCCCGCGAGGGCGCGCAACTTCAGCCCGTGCAGCTGCCTCTTGCGTTCAGGGTCGAGCGCCATTGGGTGAGACCCGGCGATGCCTACTCTGCGGCGTCGTCCCCGCCCTTGCGACGGCGGCCGTACCGGCGCTCGAACCGCTCGACGCGGCCGGCGGTGTCGACGATCTTCATCTGGCCGGTGAAGAATGGATGGCTGGCGCTCGACAACTCAACGGTCGCGAGCGGGTACTCGTTGCCGTCCTCCCACACCACGGTGTCGCTCGTCTCGATCGTGGACTGCGTGATGAACGAGAAGTCCGCTCCCGGGTCGCGGAACACGACGGGGCGGTAGTTGGGGTGGATGTCGCTCTTCATGACGTGCTCCATTCTGGCGGTTGCGCGACGCAATCGCCACCTCGGTTCAGGCTCGTGCGGATCCGATCTCGTCGAGGAGATCGTCGTTGGTCTTCATGCTGCCGAGGCGCTCGAGCAACAACTCGAGGCCGGCACCGGGCTGTGCGCCCTCGTCGTCGGCGAGTCCCTGCAGGACGCGACGGAGCTTGCCGAGCTGATCGACGCGCTTGCGGTCCATCAAGAGTTCGGCCTGCCGGGTGGACGATCCGTCGACATCGATGGCGGGGAAGACCCCTCGCTCGGCAAGGCGACGGTCGAGGCGAAGCTCCATGTTTCCGGTGCCCTTGAACTCCTCGAAGATCACCTCGTCCATCCGCGATCCGGTCTCGACCAGGGCTGTGGCGATGATCGTCAGGCTGCCGCCCTCTTCGAGATTGCGTGCGGCGCCGAAGAACTTCTTGGGGGGATACAAGGCGCCCGCATCGACGCCGCCGGACATCATCCGCCCGGTTCCCGGGGCCGCCATGTTGTAGGCGCGGGCGAGTCGGGTGATGCCGTCGAGGAGGACAACGACGTCTCGGCCGGACTCCACCATCCGCTTGGCACGCTCGAGCGTGAGCTCCGCCACAGCGATGTGCTCGTCGACCGGACGATCGAACGTCGAGGCGAGGACCTCTCCCGAGATCGACCGCTTCATATCGGTGACCTCTTCGGGACGCTCGTCGACCAGCAGCACGATCAGGTGGATGTCGTCGTGGTTGGCCTCGATCGACCGAGCGAACTCCTTCATGATGCGGGTCTTGCCGGCCTTCGGCGGCGAGACGATCAGGCCACGCTGGCCGCGACCGATCGGGGACAGCAGATCGACCACACGCGGCGTGAGGTCCCATGGCTGCTCGGTTCGCTCGAGGCGGATCCGCTCGTCGGGGAACAACGGTGTCAGCTCGTCGAAGACGGGACGACCCGCTGCCGCCTCGAGGGCGCCGTCGTTGACGGAGTCGATCCGCATGAGTGCGGGGTTCTTCTCGTTGCGCGCGGCGGGGCGTGACGCCCCTGTGACCCGGTCGCCTCGCCGCAGCCCGAACTGCCTGACTTGCTTGGCGGCGACGTAGACGTCGTCGTTGGAGGGAAGCACGCCACGAGTTCGGAGGAATCCGTAGCCCTCGTCGCGCAGATCGAGCACACCGGAGCACTCGACTGGCTCTCCCTGCCACTGTTCCTCGCGCTCGCGGTCCCGGCCGCGGCGACGACGGCGCCGGTTGCCCGGCTCTGCCACGCCCGGCTCGTCATCGCCGCCCTGACCCTTGCCGTCGCGCGAGCGGTCCGTGCCGCCACCCGACCGTTGACCGCCGTTGGCCTTGTTCGCATCGGCGGCGTCAGCGTCTGCAGCATCCGCGTCGCCCGCGGCTGCCTCCGCCTCGACCTCATCGTCCGCAGTGTCCTCGCCGTGGTCGGCCGAGTGATCGCTCTCGTTGGTGGTCCGCCGAACTCGCCGGACGCGGGTCCCGTCGGAAGCAGCTGCCTCGGCAGCCGCAGGTTCGTCGTTCGACTCCGACTTGGTGGCCGCGTCGCCCGAAGCGGACGACTCGCCGGGCTCGCCCAAGATGGCGTCGACGATCAGCGCCTTGCGCGCCCGCGCCGGCACGGATACGCCGGCTGCGTCTGCGATCGCGACGAGTTCCTCGCGTGACTTCGACTCGAGCAGGGCTCGCTCGGGAGCATCCGACATCGATACCTCACGGTTCCTCATGGCACGGCACCGACCGGTGCGGCCAGACACTGGGGTGGCTGTTGCCCTGGCACGATCCCCCACGGCGGAGCGGATCGAGACTGCCGGATTCGCCACGCGGGGCGGGCAGCGGGCCGAGCGGAGAGTGTACAGGCGAGGTCAGGAAACAGCGACTTCGCGGACGTGCGATGCGACCGCTGCAGTGTCGTTGGGCAGCCCGACGCAGGCCTCTGGCCGGCCGATCAGCGACGCGAGACGCTCGGGCAGCTCGGGCGCCGTGCCGGTGGTCGTTTCGACCACCTCTCCGAACTTGGCCGGATGCGCGGTGGACATGACGACACGCGGCGCGTCGCCCACCGGAGTCCGCCTCGCGACCGTTATCCCGACCGCGGTGTGCGGATCGACGAGCCGGCCGGTCTCCTCGTACACCCCCGCGATGGTCGCCGCGACCTCGTCCTCTGTCGCGCGGCCGGCGCCGAAGTCGCGTCGCAGCGCGGACGACACCTCAGGTGCGAGCACGAGCTCGTCCTCGGAACGGAACTCGCGCATCTGCTCCGCGAGCTCGCGACCGCGTCGACCGCCGAGCTCGAACAGCAGTCGTTCGAAGTTGGACGACACCTGGATGTCCATCGCCGGGCTCGACGACGGAACCACATCGTGAATCTGCATCGACCCGGTCTCGTGGGTGCGAGTGAGGATCTCGTTGTGGTTGCTGGCGATCGTGAGGCGCTTGATGGGGACGCCCATCCGGCGGGCGATATCGCCAGCCAAGACGTTGCCGAAATTGCCGGTGGGAACGCAGAACTCGACGCCCCGATCGGGCGCCCCGAGGCGGATCGCGCTGGTGGCGTAGTACACGGTCTGGGCCGCGACCCGAGCCCAGTTGATGCTGTTGACCGCCGCGAGATGCATCTCCTCGCGGTAGGCGTGGTCGGCGAACAGCGCCTTCACGATGTCCTGGCAGTCGTCGAAGGTGCCCTCGATCGCGACGTTATGGATGTTGGGAGCATCCACGGTGGTCATCTGCAGGCGCTGGATCTCCGACACCCGCCCCTTGGGGTGCAGCATCACCAGCTGGATGCCGGCCCGGTCGCGACACGCCTCGATCGCCGCGCTCCCGGTGTCTCCCGATGTCGCACCCACGATCGTCACCCAGTCGGAACGACGGGTGAGCTCGTGTTCGAACAGCCGGCCGAGAACCTGGAGCGCCACGTCCTTGAACGACAACGTGGGGCCCCACCACAGCTCTGCGAGGTGGAGGTCCCCAAGCTCGGACAGTGGGACGACGTCAGGGTGGTCGAACGTGGCGTATGCCGCCTCCG
>CAYUBX010000021.1:0-14463 GCA_964443165.1 uncultured Acidimicrobiales bacterium | reverse complement strand
CGGCATACGAGATATTGGCGTGACTGGATTCAGTCGTGTGCTCTTCCGATCTCGGTCCGGCGGCGCTCGTGGTGGCCAAGGTGGCGAGCGGGCACGGCCTGCCGAGCGTGCTGGCTGGTCACGAGGCACTCCAGGACCGCACGCCGGTCGTTCTCACGAATCAGGCGCAGACGATTCTGCGACCGCACGGCGTCCTCGATGTGCTGCGACCCTACGCCGTGTCCCAGGATCCGTTCGCGATCGCGCCGGTCGACTTCGAGAACGGCCTGAAGCACCACTGCGTCGCAGACATGCTGATCACCGTCCTCGACCGCATGACCTTTCGCCCCGACGGCGACACCTCGGGCTCGCTCTCCGACGGACGAACCACATGGGATGTGCGGGCGGACGCGCTCGTCGATGCAGCCGACCTTCCCATCGGCCTCAACGACGCGGTTGAGGCCGCGGCGCAGCTCGCGGAGGACATCGTTCGCCAGCTCTCCTGACCGGTCGCGAAGAAATTCGGGGAATTCCTCAGCGAAAGTTTCAGATCATGGGACCCACATCGTCGTGGGGCCATCCATGCACTTCCTGTGGAGGCATTTCCCATGACAACCCGACCCACTTCACCCAACACACTGCTCAGATGGGCTGTGCTCGCGCCCATCACGATGCTCGCCCTCGCGGCCTGCGGCAGCGTCGACGAATCGACCGCCGCCAACGGCGAGGTGGCCGAGGCGTCCACCGCATCACAGCTCGTCGTGTTCGAGGAGCCCCGCACGCCCGGCGACGACCCCTTCACCGCAACGATCGTCACACCGGCGGCCGACGAGATCCTCGCCCTTCCGGAGGACGCTCGTCCCACGGTCGGCCCAGGCCTGTATGGCGGGACCGGCGACAACGAGGTGTGCGACCGCCAGCAACTGGTGCATTCGCTGTCGACGATGCCGACCGAGGCCGCTGCCTGGGCGGACGTTCGCGGTGTCGACGTGGACGAGATCGACGACTACGTGGACACCCTGACTCCTGCGATCCTCGCTGCGGACACCCGGGTCACCAATCACGGGTTCGACGGCACCGGCGCGACGCCCTTCCAGTCCACGCTGGCTGCCGGGACCGCGGTGCTCGTCGGCGAGGACGGGAAGCCCGTCACTCGCTGCGCTTGCGGCAATCCGCTCGACGAGCCGATCAGCATCCCGGCTGTTCCCGCTGATCCGACAGAGGCCGGGAACCCCGACACGGGCGGAGAGTTCGACGACCCGACGCACGGCCACACCAGCACGGACGACCCGGGGAGTCACGACCTTCCTGACGGTCCGACCGTCGAGTCCTTGTGCGACGCCTGGGACCGGGTGCGTGTCGACATCGAGGGCGGCCCGTCGGGTCCGGGGCTGATCACCGAGTACCTCATCGTCTTGCGTGACGGCCTGAACGAGCTGATCTCTGCCGCAGAGGCCACGCCGGGACTCCCCGAGGACGGCCTTGCCGACCTGATCCTCTACCACGGCTCCATCTCCGCGGCGGTCGAGACTGGCGGTGTCCCGGGGCCGGGCGACGTTGCACTGCGAGACCGGGTCGAGGACTTCCTGCTCGAGTACTGCGATGAACCCCCGACACAGGGCTCGGACCAGAACGACGACTCACAGCAGCAGCCCCAGGACGACGCGCTCACGGCCAACTGCGGCTCGATGCAGTTCCTGCTCCTGATCGCCGCGGCAGATGGGCTCGGTCTCGACCACTCGACCGTCTCCACCTTCTACCTTCAGGCCATGCAGGCCGTGCTCGAGGGCGCGGATCCCGGTGAGGAGTTCGACGTGGGTGACCTGACCCCGATGATCGCGTACGAAGAGGTCGGGTGCGCTGGCGCACAAGCCATGCAACAACTCTTCGAGGACGCCAACCTCGGGCACATGATCGAGGGCACGGAGCTCGATGGCTGAGACGTCCCGCCCCGACGACGCGACGCTGGTCGTTGCCATTCGTGGCGGCGACTCAGCCGCGTGGGGAACCGTCTTCGACCTCCATCGCGAAGCCGTGTGGCGAACGGCGCTCGCCATCACCCGGCGTCACTCCGACGCCGAGGACGTGCTGTCCGCGACATTTCTTCGAGCCGTCGAGTCGATCGACCAGCTCCAGAGCCCCGAGCGGCTCCGCCCCTGGCTGCTGTCGATCGCTCGACGACGCGCGCTCGACACCGTGCGCCCGAGCCGACGCAAGGAGACGCCGAGCGAGGAGGTGGGGCTCTATGAACCCTCCGTAGATGCCGGGGACGCGATCGCGGGCCTGCATCTCGATGACCAGCGCGCCTTGGTCGCGGCGGCGCTCGAAGGGCTCGAGCATCGAGATCGGGTCGCGCTGGAGTTCGCCGAGGCCCAGGACCTCGTCGGCCAGGATCTCGCCGACGCCCTCGACATCAGCAGAGACAGCGCATACGCGCTCGTCCACAACGCGCGAGACCGGTTCGCAGCCGCAGTTGCGACGCTCCTTGTGTCGCGCCACGGTCGTGATCGTTGCCCGGAGCTGGACGGTCTGCTCGGCTCCTGGGATGGCCGCCTGACCCCTCGCCTGCGCAAGCGGATCAACCGTCATGTCGAAGCCTGCGACACCTGTCGCGAGACGCGGAGCGCGAGAGTCACGCCTGCCGCGCTGCTCGGAGCGGCGCCGATCGGCGTCAGCGCGACGGTGTTCGACCGGGTGCGCGGCGAGACCCTGAGCGGGATGGGGGGCACGACGCCCGCAACGGTCGCAGCATCGAAGTTCACGGCGGGCGGGTTGCCTCTGGGGATGATCGCCGGGACGGTGATCGCTGGCGTACTCGCCGCCGGCGTGGTCCTCGGGCTCACCACCTACCGAGGATCCGGCGACCGGCCGACAGATCCGGCATCTCTCGAGGACGCAGCAACCGCAACGGTGATGCCAACCGCAGCGCCCGCCAGCAGCACCGCACCCGCGACGACCGCTGCCCTGACCACCACCACAACAGCACCGGTCGATCCGTGCCCGGCTGTCGACGAGCTGCGGACGTTTGGCGCCGCGGGCCCCGCTACACCGTCAGGAGAGGCATTCACCGCATACCTGGCGGGGGTGAAGGAACGCCTCGATGCCGTCACATCGATACTCGGAGGCGAGGCCAGCACGACGCTCCTCGCCTACCAGACCCAGTACGACGTCCTCGTCGCCTCCGGCATCGACAACCCAGCTGCCGTCCCCAACGACGCCGAACTCGCCGCTCTCAAGGACCTCGTCGAGGCGGAGCTGCAACGTCTTTGCCCCTAGCCAGCGGTGCCTCGAGAACGTCGGATGAGCCCGTCGAGACGCAGCTGCGCGTGGGCGGCGATGGCTTCATGACGGCGGTGATCAGCAGCGCGCTGTGCCGAGCGGTGAAGGACGCCCGCAACCACTCGCCAGAAACGTCAGCCGCTCCGGTTGGTGCGGAGCGGAACGGCGCTGAGTGACGTCGCCGCTCCCCCGGCGACGAGCAACCACCACAGCCGATCGAATCCAGCAAGGAGGTCGTCGGGCCCGACCGATGTGCCGAGCAGCGCGATGGTCAGGGCGACGCCGAGCGAGCCCCCGAACTGTCGCACCGCCTGGGTCACCGCGCCGCCCACACCCACCCGGTCGGGAGGAAGTGCCTGCGCCGCGACGCTGGTGGTCTGCGGAAACACGAGCGCGATCGAGAACGACGCCAGCGCCAGCGGGAGGGCAAAGTCCACCCAATAGTCGACGTCCTCGGTGAGGATGGCCAACCGCAGCAGCCCTCCGACGACCAGAAGAAGCCCCCCGGTGATCACCAGGGGGCGCTGACCAATCCGTCCGGCCAGCTTCCCAAATCGCGGAGCGAGCATCGCGGCGAGCGCGGCGCCAGGGGCGACGCCGAAGCCGGCCTTCAGGATCGACCATTCCCACACGCCGACCAAGAAGAGGATGAGCCCGAAGAACATCGCCGAGAACGACATCGAGAAGACGAACATCCCCGCATTGCCCCATCGGAAGTTGCCCAGGGCGAACAGTTCGGGATCGAGGGTGGGCGACTCCGTCCGGCGCTGGTGAACGACGAAGACGGCGAAGAGCACGACACCGACGGCGAGCACCGAGATCGTCTGCGCGCTCGCCCAGCCGACCGCGTCGGATTCGACGACCGCATAGGAGACGGCACCTGCGGCGAGTGCGATCAACACGACGCCGATCGGGGCGGGCAAACGGACGCCCTCGTTGCGCGCCTCACGAAGCGACCTCGACCCGACGATGAGGGTGACGATTCCGATGGGGAGGTTGACGTAGAAGGCCCAGCGCCAGCCCCACGCGTCGATGATGAGTGCGCCGAGCGACGGGCCGAGCGCCGCGGAAGCCGCCCCGATGGCTCCCCAGATCGCCACGACCTGCGGCAGACGTTCCCTCGGGAAGGCCGCCATGACGAGCGCGAGCGAGGCAGGGATCAGGATCGCCGAGCCGGCGCCCTGGAACACGCGGGCGGCGATCAGCCACTCCACTCCGGGCGCGAACCCACAGCCCATCGACGCTGCGGTGAACAGCGCTGACCCACAGAGGAAGGCGAGCCGGTGCCCGAGCCGGTCCGCGAGCTTTCCCGCGGGCACCAGAAGCGCGGCGAAGACGATCGTGTAGCCGTTCAGCACCCAGGAGAGAGTCGACGGCGACGACTCGCCGAACGTGGCAGAGATGTCGGGAAATGCGACGAACAGGATCGTCGTGTCCAGGTAGGTGGCCAGTGCCGCGAGGCCGGCAATGGCCAACGTGACCCGGCCGTGGCGTCGCTCGTCCGTCGCCGAGTCGTCATTCACCGGGGAGACCATAGGCGGCAGACCCGGAGCGCGACTGGTGCACCCCAGTAGCCTCGTCTGAATGACCAAGTCGGCCGGCTACTACGACGAGTTCGGGTTCTACAGCCCTCAACCCATCGATCGGGCAACCCGTCGGCAGCCGGGCGAGGACCATCCCACCGGGCCCGATGTCGGAACCGCGGTGCCGGCGATCGTGCTCCCGGATCAGTCGGGCGCCACGATCGATGTGCAGGCGAGCCTGGGTGCTGCGGGTGGGGTCGTGGTGTTCCACCGCTCGGCCTACTGGTGACCGCCGTGCATGACGCAGCTCGTGCAGCTGCAGCAGGTCGCCGACGAGCTCGCCGCCAACGGATTCTCGCTCTACGCGATCAGCAATGACCCCGTAGAGATCCTGGGCGAGTTCGCCGCGGAGAACGGGATCACCTACTCGTTGCTGTCCGACGCCGACTCCTCGGTGATCCGGGAGTTCGGGATCATGAACCAGCTGATCGAACCGGACGAGGGCCGCAGCATGCGCTGGCACGGCATCGCCTACCCCGGTACGTACTTCCTCGATGCCGACGGTGTTGTGACAGACAAGGACTTCCATCAGCACCACGCGAGGCGATCGTCTGGTGCGACGGTTCTCGCTCGTGCACTCGGCCGGCCGGTCGAGCTCGCCGGCGAGGTGGAGGCGAGCGCGCAGAACGACGAGCTGTCGATCAACGTGGGCCTGTCCGACGACGCGCTGCGACTCGAGGTGATCTCCACGCTCGCCGTGGACGTCGAGATCCCCGATGGTCTGCACGCCTATGCCCCAGGCGCACCGGAGCAGTTCTCGCCGCTCACGGTCGCCATCGAGGGCGAGGGCCTTCGCCTCGGCGACGCCCGCTGGCCGAAATCGACGTCGCTCGAGATGGCCGACCTCGGGGTGACGGCTCCGGTCTACGAGGGGAGAGTCCGCGTGGAAGTACCCATCACCGTCACCTCCGACATCGTGCGCCTCGGCCACGAGATCGCGACCGAGTCACTCCAGGTCGCGGTGTCGATCACGGCGCAGCTGTGCGATGAGGTGAGCTGCGGACTTCCCCAGCAGCTCTCGACGACCGTCGACGTGCCGCTCGATCGGTTGGTCGAGCCACCGGGGATCCAGCACTACGTGGAGCGGGTCGAGGCGATCGAGGCCGAGACGGGCCGATCGGTCAGGTGACGTCCCGAGCGCGGGCGGTCTTGAACCAGGCGTCCTCGTCGGTGAATCGCGCCGCGTTCCAGCTCAGCGCGGCCTTGAGACCGTCCTTCTCGCGGATGGCGTTGAACTCGTCGATCTCCGGCGACGTTCCTGGGCTGGCCAACGCGACCGCCTCGAGTTCCATCGAGCGCTCGATGACCTGGCGCACGCCCATCAGCTCGTAGGACATGTTGATGAGCTTCTTGTTGTACCGAACGGTCGACTCGGGGAGCTTCGCGATCGTCTCGGCCTGACGTCGTACCGCGGCATCGAGTTCGTCGACGGGAACGACCTCGTTGACCAGGTCGAGCCGCTTCGCTTCTTCCGCGTCGATGAGGTTGCCGGTGTACAGCAGCTCCCTTGCCTTCGTCATGCCGATCACCCACGGCCACACCGCTGGGATGTACGGGCCGCCGGTGCGAATCTCCGGCGCGCCGAACTTGGCGTCCTCGCTGCAGATGCGGAGGTCGCAGAACGTCGCCGTGGCGAGTCCGCCAGCGATACAGAAGCCGTGAATCTGAGCGATGATCGGCTTGGGGTTGTCCCAGAAGACGTCCCACCACGAGGACGCGCTGAACCCCGGACCCTCGAGGAACCCCGTGACGTAGTCAACCGCTGTGCGGTCACTCCCGGCGCTGATGTCGAACCCCGCGCTGAAGGCCCGACCGGCCGCGCGCAGCACGATCACCCGGATCTCCGGCGATCGCCAGCCGGCGTCTTCGAGCGCGTCGCGCACCTCGGCCTGGAGCTCGTCGGACAGCGCGTTGAGCTTGTCCGGCCGGTTGAGAGTGACGTACGCGATCGGTGCGTCCTTCTCGTACTCGATGGTGTTGTAGGTCCCCGTCGTCATGCGCGGAGCGTAGTGGCGGTGCCGTCGCGCCGGGACGGGACCGTTTCCTATGCTGCGCCCCGCAGAGACGAACGGACGGAGCGAGCGATGACCGACAGCCACCTACCTTCGATGCGGGTCGACGGCCAGGTCGCGGTGGTGACCGGCGCAGGCCGAGGAATCGGGGCCGGGTGCGCGAAGGCGCTGGCCGCAGCCGGCGCGGACGTCATCGCGCTCGCTCGCACGTCGACCGAGTTGGATGAGGTCGTCGCAGAGATCCAGGGTGCCGGCGGTTCAGCTCGCGCCGTCGTGTGCGACGTCACGGACACCGATGCAATGCGGGCGACCTTCGCCGACTTCGAGCGAGTCGACATCCTCGTCAACAACGCTGGCAGCGCGGTCGGCGGTGCTCTCGTGGACTACGACGACAGCGCGGTCCGTTCGATGATCGACCTCAACTGCGCCGCGGCGGTGTTCGTCGCCCAGGCCGCCGCCCGCCACATGATCGACCAGGGCAGCGGGGTCATCATCAACCTCTCTTCCACCTTCGGGCTGACCGGCCGGCCCAACCACAGCGTGTACTCGGCCACGAAGCACTTCATCGAGGGCTTCACCAAGTCGACCGCGATCGAACTCGCACCGGCAGGGGTTCGCGTCGTCGCGATCGGCCCCACCGCGATCGACACGCCCCTCACCCATGATCGACTCCAGGACCCCGTGATCGGCGGGGACCTGCTGTCCCGGATTCCGCTGGGCCGCTTCGGACAGATCGACGACTGCGTCGGCGCCGTGGTGTTTCTCGCCAGCCCTGCTGCGTCGCTGGTGACCGGCACGACGCTCATGATCGACGGAGGGTGGACCGCCCAGTAGCGTGACCGCGGCTTGGGGGAGCCGATGAACGGAGCCGGTCTACAGGGAATTCGTGTTCTCGAATTCGCGGGTGGAGTCGGGCTGGCGTACCTGGCCAAGCTCTTCGGTGACCTCGGAGCCGACGTCATCCGGGTGGAGAACGACGGCGATGACCGGGTTCGCGAACGGCCGCACGACATCCACAGGTGGCTCAACGCCAACAAGCGATCGGTCACGCGTGAACACGAGGAGCTCACCGGCGGCGCCGACATCGTCCTGCACGATCGACGTCCAGCCGCCGCAAAAGCGCGAGGCCTGACCTACGCCGAACTCTCTGCAGGTGCACCACGCCTCGTGGTGTGCTCCTTCACCCCCTGGGGCATGAGCGGTCCGTACGCCGACTATGCCGCCGAGGAAATCACCACGATCCATGCGTCGAGCTGGGGGTTTCTGTCGCCGTCCTCCGCGACCGACCCGGAGCTGCCGCCGCTCAAGGCACCGGGTCATCACTCCACGCTGATGGTGGCCAACATCGCGGCGGCTGCGACCCTCGCCGCGTTCGATCGCGCCGAGCGGACGGGTGTCGGCGACCACGTGGACTTCTCCGTCTTCGCAGCATCGGCCAAGATCACCGAAGGGGCTCCCGCCGGAGCGTCGTTCGTCGGTGCCGAATCGTCACGCCTCGGAGTCAAGACGGTGGTGCCGTGGGGCACGTACTCCTGCCTCGACGGCATGGTGCAGTTGATCTGCCCCGAACAGAAGCAATGGGAGTCGCTCGTCGAGCTCATGGGGACGCCGGAGTGGAGCCAGCTCGGCGTGTTCGACGACAACGACATGCGCCGCGACAACAGCGACCTCGTCGAGATGTACCTCGCCGAGTGGTTGGCGGCCCGAACCGTCGGCGACGTGTACCGCGACGCACAGGCGCAGCGGATCTGCCTCTCGCCCGTGAACACGATGTCCCAGCTGGCGGCGGACGCCCACTTCGAAGCGCGCGGGTTCTTCGCAGAGACGCCTGACGGACTGCGCGTGCCAGGCCCGGGCTACCAGATCGACCAACCGTGGTGGGGGCTCCGCAGCTCGGCCCCATCCGCAGGCGAACACGACGGACAGAGCTGGCTCGATCGAGAGGACCCATCCGAACCGGTCGAGGTCCCCGACCAGCCGGTGCGGCCGCTCGACGGCATCCGGGTGTGTGACTTCACCTGGGTGTGGGCAGGACCGATGTGCACCCAGGTCCTGGCACATCTCGGTGCCGATGTGATTCGGCTCGAGTCACACGAGTACCTCTGCCTGTTCCGGCGTCTGCCCTTCAATCCTCCCGAGTTCCCCCTCGAGCCAGACAGCAACGGGCTCTTCCAGACGTACAACTCCGACAAGAAGAGCCTCGGCGTCGACCTCTCCTCTCCGGGCGCCAAGGAGGTGATCCGGCGGCTGATCGAGCGCAGCGATGTGGTGGTCGACAACTTCGCCGTCGGCACGATGGCGGCGTTGGGCTTCTCGGTCGATGACATCCGGGTGATCAACCCGGACGCGATCGTGGTGTCGCTCTCGGGTTATGGGCAGACCGGCCCGTCCGCTGGCTACATGGCCTACGGCCCTGCTGGCGGTGCCGTCTCCGGCCTGTACGCAGCGAACGGGTACGCAGGCGGCCCACCCTTTGAAACGGGGATCGCGATCGGCGACCCGGGAACCGGCATCACCGCGGCGTGGGCCACCGTCGCGGCGCTCGTCGCACGACGGCGCGACGGCGCGGCTGCGAGAGTGGACGTCGCGATGGTCGAAGCGGTGGCCGCGACCGTCGGAGAGCTCTGGATGGAGTACATCGCGACGGGCCGGGATCCCCAACCGCACGGCAACCGCGATCACGCCTGGGCGCCTCACGCCGCCTACCCGGCGGACGGCGACGACGAGTGGGTGACCATCGCCTGCACCGACGAAGAGTCATGGCGAGCGCTCTGCGACGTCGTGGATCCGGCACTCGCCGAGGATCCGAGGTTCGGGTCTGCCGATTCGCGGCTGGCACACGAACCCGAACTCGATGCGATCGTCGGGGCATGGACCTCCACGCTGGAGGGCTGGGAGGTCGCTCGTCGACTTCAGGCTGTCGGCGTTGCGTCGTTCCCGTCGATGCCGGCCCTCGACCTGTGGGGAGGTGATCCCCAGCTCGCCGACCTCGGGATGCTCGAGCGCCCTGCCCACCCCGTGACCGGAGCGCACGTCGTGCCGGGGATTCCCTGGCGGCTCGCTCGTGGCGCCAACGGAATCGAGGGGCCTGCGCCGTGCCTCGGCCAGCACAGCCGTGACGTGGTGGTCGACCTGTTGGGTTTCACCGCGGCGGAGTTCGACGCCTTCGTGGAGGCCGGCGCCGTTCACGAAGGGCCGGTCGCCCCGGACTGAGGAGTCGTCACACGGTGGCGAGCGGCGTCGGGGCTCCCGCGACCCCAGGAGCGCAACGGAAGATCGTGCCTCGCAGCGACTCGTCGTCGAGATTGTCCGCGGTCACGATGTACATCTCGGACATCTCCGGCCCGCCGAACGCAACACTCGTCACCGCCTTCGCCGGCACGGGGATCTCGTCGAGCTCATCGCCGTCCGGTGAGAGCTTCACCACCCTGCGCCCACCGACGTGGGCGACCCACAGGTTGCCGTCTGCGTCGACGCACATCCCGTCGGGAATTCCCCGCTCGAACGCGGCACGGCCGATGTGTCGCCGGTTCGACAGCGTGTCGCCGATGACGTCGTGCGCGATCACGCCCTTCGACGTGCTGTCCACGTGGTAGAGCGTCGTGCCGTCTGGCGAGAAGCCGATGCCGTTGCTGACCTCGATGCCGCCGTACAGCTCGTCCGCCGCGCCGTCCGCGCCCAGGCGGTAGCACTCCCCCGGGAACTTCTCGGCCTTGAGATCCTGCAGATCCGAACGGATGGCACCCACGTAGACGCGGCCCTGCGCATCGGTGTGGCAGTCGTTGAAAGAGTTCACGCCCTCGCGCGCGAGCAGATCCCGCATCTCGCCGTCGCGCCAGTGCACGACCGTCGGACCGGTCATCACCAGCCCACCCTCGGCGTGAAGAAGGAGCCCGCCCACCATCATTCGACCATCGACGAGCGTGACGATCTCACCGTCGGGCGAGCGCCGCTACACCCCGCCCCCGAACACGTCGGTGAAGTACAAGTTGTTGTCTGCATCGGTCCGTGGCCCCTCGACCAACCCGTACCCCGACGCCAGCGTCTCCAGTTCCATCGGTTCCCCCTGTTTCCCGTCGCGGGTCTACCACGCGGTGTCTGGCCTGCGCCCGGGTCGGTGGGGGTATCGTCGGGCGCTCACCGACGAATGGAGAACACGTCATGTCTCACACCGTGGTCCTCGAATTCAACTGCGCCGAAGGAAAGGGCCCCGACTTCCTCGCCGCCCTCCTTCCCGCACTCGCCGACACTCGGGCCTACGAGGGGTGCGAGTTGGTCGAAACCTACGTCGACGCTGACAACCCCGACACCATCGTGCTCTGGGAGAAGTGGGCAGAGCGGGCCAACCAGGAGTCCTACCTGGGCTGGCGCATGGAGACCGGGATGATGGACGCCATCGGCCCGATGCTCGCCGGCCCACCGCGCTTCGTTCACCTCAACGCAGCGGACTGATCCCGGACCGGCGCGGCATCACAGGGTGATGTCGCGCCGCCAATACTCGTCGCCCTCTGCGCTGATCTCGGCGCGGGCCTGCTCGTTCCATTCGGCGCCGCCGATGAACGCGCCCGCGTAGTCGTACGGCTGCTCGTCGGAGAAGTGCTGTCGACGGGCATCGATCGCAAGGGCGATCATTCTCGACCGCCGCTCCACATAGTCCGCGGTGTAGGTGACGTCGTGGATGTTCTTTCCCCCGGGCAAGCGATAGGCGTGCACGTTGGTGGTGGCCGCGCCGATCGCCGAGCTGCGCTTGTGGTAGCCGAGCACCATCGTCACCCGTCGTTCTGGTGAGTGGTTCCGGAACGACCCGTGGAGCGAACTGCGGTTCACCATTCCGCAGTCACCGGGACCGAGCACCATCGGGACCGCGTCGTCGAGCACCTCCGTCGACTCGGGGAACGAACCGCCTCCCGCGAGCCGCCACCGGCGATGGCTCCCCGGCACGACCCATAGGCAGTTGTTCGGTGTCCCGTGGCTCCACGAGACGTTGAGGTTGAAGCCGTGTGAGTGGCCCTCGCCGTCGAGGCCGAGCAGCGCGTCTCCGTCGTCCGTCCAGTGGGTGCGGCCGTCCTGATGCCACGGCGTCGGCGGCCCCTCGCCGGCGCCCTTGTGGAACACGCTCTCGTGGAACGGAACGAAGTCGGGCCCGTTGATCGCCTCGACGGCCTTGAGGATCGTGGGATGGCCGTACACCCGCAGAGCCGAATCCATCATCATCAGCGGATGCGACACCAGGCCGACGACCGAGCGCCCGTCCATGTCGTCGTCCACTCGGTCGCGCCCGAACAACTCGGTGGAGGACATCGAGTAGTAGCCGGGGAACTTCACCGGGCGGCCGAGGTGGTCCACCTCCCCATCCCGTTCGATCGGCGCGTTGTCGAGGACCTGATCGAACTCCGCCGTGAGCTCCCCCACCTCGCTGTCCGACAGGACGTCGGTGAAGACGTAGAAGCCGGTCCGGTGGTACGCGTCGACGATGTCCTGGTCGAGGTCGCCGTTCTCGTCGAATCTCGCCGGGCCACGATTGCCCAGCCCCGCAGCGCGTTCGACCCCGGCAGCGCAGTAGGCCTCCCACTCTTCGTCGGTGAGGTCCTCCTGCAGAACGGGCATCAGCGCAGGCCCTTCACCAACGCCCCGCGCGAGTCCGTCGCTGCAAGTCGCAACGGAAGCGCCGCCTGATACTCCGGCGAGTCGTACCACTCGCGGAATGCATCCTCGTCGTCGAACTCGAGAATCACAGTGCGCGTGCCATGCCATTGGCCCTCGACAGCCTGAACGTCGTTGTCCACCGCGAGCGCCCGCCCCCGCACCTTCGCCATCGTCGGACCGGCGGCCGTGCTGTACTCATCGAGCTGCGCCTGGTCGTGCACTTCTTCCTGCACCACGAAATAGACCGACATCACTTCCCCTCTCGTGACCGTGTTCAAACACTAGGAGAAGGTGCAACGACGCGTCTCAACGGGATCTGCGGCGTGATGCGGTCGACGGCCTCGGGCCCGAGGTCGACGAGATGTTGATGATGCTCCCCGTTCGGGCGCCCGAGACAATGCCAGGGCCGGGTGGCTCAGTACGGGTTGAAGTTGAGCTTCAGCCCCGGCCGAACCCACGTCGTCTTCAGCAGCGTGCCTTCGAGTGAGCCGGTGATGAACGCCGTTCGCATGTCGCCGCCGCCGAAGCAGATGTTGGTGGTCAGCGGGTCACCGCTCGGCACGTGGGAGGTGGTGCCGTCCGACGCGAAGTCCGTGACGCCGCCGTTGCGAATCGTCGCGACGCACACGTGGTCTTCCGAGTCCACGGCGAGCGAGTCCAGCAGCTGTTCGCCCGGCAGGCCCGCCAACATCCGACCGCGCGTGGAGGAGCCATAGGGAGAATCGAGTTGGCCCGGAGCGGCGAGGTCGAGCACTCGAACCCGTCCCGTGTGTGTTTCGGCGAAGTACACGCGGGTCTCGTCTGGTGACAGGCCGATGCCGTTGGGCGCCTCGACCGGGTAGGACATGCACTCGATGTGGGATCCGTCCGCCGTGGCGTAGTAGATCCCCCCGTTGTCGCGAACCCGGTCCCACTGCTTGCCGTGGTCGGTGAACCAGAAGCCGCCCTCGCGGTCGAACACCAGGTCGTTGGGAGCCATCAGCGGGTGCTCGCCGCACTCGGTATAGATCGTCTCCACCGCGCCCGTGTCGATGTCGACGGCCTGGATCGAGCCGCCGATGTACCCCTCGTTGCCCTCGGCGATGCGCACCCGCCCCTTGTCATCGATGCGCGTCGGGAAGCCACCGTTGTTGGTCACCCACACCCGGCCGTCTGGGCCGAATGCCGCACCGTTCGGTCCGCCGCCAGTCTCGGCGACCACCTCGACGGTTCCATCCGGGCTCACCCGGCTGAGCGTGCCGCGGGCGATCTCCACGAGGATCACCGACCCGTCCGGCATCGCGATCGGCCCTTCGGGGAACATCAGCCCCGTCGCCACGACCTCCACCCCATCCGGTGTCTCGACCATCACTCCCCCTTTGCCGTGGCGTGCCAACGTAGCCCGCCGCACTCAGACTTCAAGCGCCGCAGTGGCATCGCAGTAGCGGTCGCCGTCTGAGGTGACGGTCAACCCGAGTCAACGCAACCGGGACAGCTCCGGTCGGTGGGGCCATGCCGCACTGGGATGTGGCCAGCGATTGGCGGGGGTGTCAGTCGAAACCTTGATTTCCGAGAAGGTCGCCTGGGTCGGGGTCTTCGGATGCCCGTTTCTTGCAGTGGACGCAGCGCTTGTATCGCCCGGACGGGACCCAGTCATACCTGTGAATCCAGCGGTATTCGGCGCCCATTATCCTTGGGCGGCACGGATTCAGAAAGACGAGCCAGCGCACAGGCTCCTGAGTATTCCAAATGTTGCTTCGAGATCCACCGAGCGGAGTTGGCGTGGACTTCCGAACCGACCCGCGACGCCATGACCGGGTCGGGCAGGCTGCGGTCCTCTCCGCTTTCGTCGGTGCGGCTGTGTTCCACCGGTGGGGTCCTGATCCTCGCAGGCAGCCGTGATGAACCCGGATCCCGGGTTCGATCTCGTTGTGGTGGTGCTGGGGCGTGGTTGACCCCGGCACCGTGGTGGTGCCGGGGTCGGG
>CAYUBX010000020.1:0-14576 GCA_964443165.1 uncultured Acidimicrobiales bacterium | reverse complement strand
CGCACCGGGTTCGGTCAGGGTCTCTTCTCGGAGTGGCGCGATGAGCGGGAGTTCATCCTCAACGACGAGCGCTACGCCGGCGCGTCGATCCTGGTCGCCGGACCCAACTTCGGCACCGGATCGTCCCGCGAGCACGCCGTGTGGGCGCTCATGGACTACGGGTTCATGGCGGTGATCTCCCCCCGATTCGGCGACATCTTCCGCAACAACAGCACCAAGAACGGGCTGATCCCGGTCCAGGTGAGCGAGCAAGCGGCAAGCGACCTCCGCGCCGCCTTACACGACGATCCGGAGCTCCTCGTCACCATCGACGTGGAGCGTCGCGTGGTCTCAGCGCCAGCGATCGGGCTCGAGGAGTCATTCCCCCTCGACGATGCCACCCACGAGCGCTTTCTCGAGGGCCTCGACGACATCGGCATCACCCTGCGAAGCCAAGCGGCGATCGAGACCTTCGAAACCGGCCGCCCCTCCTGGCTCCCGCAGACCGACGGGGTCGGCTGAGCCAGCCCACGGTCCTTTCCGCGGCCCGGACACGGCCGACGGGACAGGACGTGCCAGTTCGAAGCCACACACCACGGCCAGTGGCGCGCCCCTGGTGGATTCCCGTCGTCCTCGCCGTCTTGGCAGCCGCGGGAGTCCTCGCTGTCGGCGCATTCGAGAGCGGCGAGCCGTCCACGGCGATGGCCACCGTGCGTCTCGAGACCGCGACGGCCGGGTTCGACAGCACTTCCGAACGCGCCCTCGCTGGCTCGGCGGAGACCATGGCCGCGGCAACCGATCCCATGGAGGAATCCGGCATTGCCGTGACCGAGGCGGACCTCCAGATCCGGTCGTCGGTCGCCATCGATCCCGGCGCCGGCGCGATCACGATTGCGGTGACCGGGGACCGCTCCACCGATGCGCTGATCGCTACCGCGCTCGCAGAGGCTTACATCGACATCCGAACGCAGATCAACGCCGACGAGCGCGACGAACGGGCCCGGTTCTTGGCCGAGCAGATCTCCACGATGACCCGAGACCTGCTCACCGCGCACCTGACGGTGGAGAGCGCCAGGGTCGACGAGCGCGAGCTCGATCGTCTGGAGTCGCGCGTCCTCGCCCTCGAGGTCGAGCGCGACCAGCTCGAACTCGACGGGGTGAGCACGACAGAGGTGGAGCGCCAGCTCGACCTGCTCAGATCACAGCTCGCGGCGCGGCAGCCGACGGTGCCACTCACCGAACTCGCCCGTGCGAACGCCACCGCTGATCTCCTGAACGGTCAACTCGAGACGCTCCGCACCGAGCTGCTCGACGTGGCAGGCCCCGCCCCCGCACCAGCGGAGCTGGCCGGAGTCTCGACCATCGAAGGCGAGAGCTCGTCGTCGGTAGACGGGCTCCTGCTGTTGGCAGCCGTCTCTGCGGCGACGCTCATCGGCCTCGTCGTGATGCTCGTGGTGAGCCAACCGCCTGTCGTGACGGTGACGACACCGGAGCTGCGCCTCGTCTCCAATGGTGCGCCGACTGCGGACCTTTCCCAGCCGCGCCCGGCAAGCGAGCGTCTCGGGACACCCCTCTTCTCGACAGCTCCGGAGGCCCCGGCGGTCAGGGCCGTGTCCCCGCAGACCATCGAGATGCCCGTTGTGCAGATCGACGACCGTCCGCCCGAAGCGCTCCCGACCATCGGATCGATTCCGGCTGCGCCTGTCGACCACGTGCACCCGCTGACGATCAACCACCCGGACAGCCCCGCTGGCCAGGCGTACGCGCAGCTCGCCGAATCGCTGATCGCTCAGCTCGACGGGAGCCGCAGCCCATCGATCGCTTTCGTGGGGCCCGGTCGGGCCACCGGCCGCACCACGGTCGCGGTGAACGTCGCCGCCGCAGCGAGCGCGGCGGGTCGCGACGTCCTTCTCGTGACGCCACTGTGGGACGAGGTGGACATCCCGGGCCTTCCCGTTCTCCCGCCCGGCCTCGGAATCACCGATGCGGATGAGTTCCCGCCCCCGGCGGAGTTCGCTGACGCGCTCGACGATGTGTCCTCGATGATCGATGTCGTGATCGTCGACACCGACCCAGCCGACCTCCAGCCCAGCGTGCCGATGCTCGCTGCCCAGACCGACCTCACGGCGCTCGTGGTGATGACGGGACGGTCGAACGTCGCCGCCGTCACCCAGCTCGCCGAGGATCTCCACTCGGCTGGGGCGCGGATCGCCGGCGTCGTGGTCAACGCCCACGAGGCCGTCGTCGCCCGTTAGGGAAGGGCGACGACGGACACCGCCCGGATGCCGTCTTGGCCCTCCAGGGCCTCGACCACCTCCGCCGGGACCGGATCGTCGACCGCGAGCGCCATCAGAGCGTTGTTGCCCCGCTGATCTCGGCCGAGGCCCATGAACGAGATGTTCACGCCGGCCGTCCCGAGGACACCGCCGACGGTCCCGATCATGCCGGGTCGGTCGTCGTTGCGGATCACCAGCAGGTGGGCCGCGAGCGGCACCTCCACGGCGTGCTCGTCGATCACCACGATGCGAGGCTGCCGACCCGATCGGGTGAGTGTGCCCGCCACGCTGTGCCCACCGGCGCGCACCTCGATGAGATTGCGGAACTCGCCTGCATCATGGCGACCGACGTCGCGCACGAGCATGCTGTGCTCCTCCGCGAGCGACAGCACGTTCACAAAGGTGACGGGCCCCTCCACGAGCTGACCCAGGATCCCCCGCAGCACGGCGAGCACCAGCACCCGCCTGTCGTAGTCGGCGATGTCGCCGGACACCCTGACGTCGACGTCGTCGGGGGCACCGTCGACCAGACATCCCAGGAACGACCCGAGCCGCTCGCCCAGGGGCAGGAACGGCGCCATCGCCTCCGATGCCCCCGCCGAGCCGATGTTGACCGCGAACGGAACGAAGTCGCCGGCGAGCGCGAGCTCCACCTGTTCGGCGATCGTCACGCCGGCTCGCTGCTGCGCCTCGGAGGTCGAGGCACCGAGGTGCGGGGTGACGATCACGTTGGGCCGACCAAAGAGCGGACTCTCCGTCGTCGGTTCTGCGTCGAAGACGTCGAGCGCGGCTCCGGCAAGACGGCCCTGGTCGAGCGCGTCCGCGAGAGCCTTCTCATCGACCACTCCACCACGAGCCGTGTTGATCAGAAAGGCGGTGGGCTTGAACAGGGTGAGCATGTCGGCATCGAAGAGCCCGACGGTCTCGGCGGTCTTCGGGAGGTGGACGGTGACGATGTCCGCGGTGCCGACCAGGGTCGAGAGGTCGAGCATCTCGATGCCGAGCTCGCGGCCCGATTCCACACTGACGAAGGGGTCGTGCGCCACGAGCCGGACGCCGAACCCGGCCAACCGCTCCGCGACGAGGCGTCCCACTCGGCCGAGACCGACGATGCCGACGGTCTTCTCGAACATCTCGACGCCGGTCCAGGCGCTTCGCTCCCAGCGACCCTCGACGAGCGCACCGTGAGCTTGGGGAATGTTGCGGGTCAGCGACAGCATGAGGGCGACCGCGTGCTCCGCCGCCGACATGACATTCGACTCGGGCGCGTTACACACCATCACGCCACGCGCCGTTGCGGCATCGACGTCGACGTTGTCGAGGCCGACACCGGCTCGGCCCACGACCATCAGCTCGGGTGCGGCGGCCAACAGGTCAGCGTCGACCCGGGTGGCCGAGCGGATGATGATGCCGTGCGCAGTGGCGAGCTCGGCGCGGAGCCGCTCGGGATCTGCGCCGTTGAGTTCGACGACCTCGTGGCCCGCGGACCGCAGGCCGGCGATGCCCCCTGCATCGAGTGCCTCGGCGATCACGACCCGGGCCATCTCAGCCGCCGACGAAGTCTGCGATCCGACCGATGCCCTCGGTGAGATCGTCGATGCCGAGCGCAAAGGAGAACCGTGCGTAGCCGGGGGCCCCAAAGGCCTCTCCCGGTACGAAGGCGACCTTGGCCTGTTCGAGGACCACGTCCGCGATGTCGAGGGTGGAGGACATGGTCCGACCGCCCAGCTCTGTGCCGATGAGTCCCTCCAGGGAGGGAAACGCGTAGAAGGCACCCTCCGGCATCAGACAGTCGACGCCATCGATGCCGTCGAGCATCTTCTGGATCGTCAGGCGGCGCTCGTCGAAGGCCCGGCGCATCATCGCCACGTCGTCCAGACCGCCGCTCACCGCCGCGAGGGCAGCCGCCTGAGCCACGTTGCAGACATTGGAGGTGGCGTGGCTCTGCATGTTGGTCGCGGCCTTGATGAGGTCGGCCGGCCCCGCCATCCAGCCGACCCGCCAGCCGGTCATCGCGTAGGTCTTCGCCACTCCGTTGAGAACGACGCAACGATCCGCGATCTCGGGGACCAGGACGGGCAATGAGTGGTGCTCCACACCGTCGTACACGAGGTGCTCGTAGATCTCGTCGGTGATCACCCAGATCTCGTGCTCGACGGCCCAGCGTCCGATCGCTTCGATCTCCTCCCGCCTGTACACCGCGCCGGTGGGGTTGGAGGGTGAGACGAAGATGAGCGCCTTGGTCCGGTCGGTCCTGGCGGCCTCGAGCTGCTCCACGGTCACCCGGAAGCCCTGATCGGCGCCGGCGAACACCTCGACGGAAACCCCGCCGAACATGCCCACCGGCTCGGGGTAGGTGGTCCAGTACGGCGCGGGGAGCAGGACCTCGTCACCGGGATCCACCAGCGCCGCCATGGTGTTGTAGACCGCCTGCTTGCCGCCGTTGGTGACGAGGAACTGCGCCGGGTCGAGATCGAGGTCCGAATCGCGTCGCGTCTTGTCGGCGAGCGCCGCCTTGAGTTCGGGCAGACCACCTGCGGGGCTGTAGCGGTGGTTCTTGGGTTCGGAACACGCCGCGACCGCGGCCTCCACGATGTGGTTCGGGGTCGCGAAGTCGGGCTCGCCGGCACCGAAACCGATCACGTTCTCGCCCTCGGCGCGCAGCGCCTTGGCCTTGGCGTCCACCGCCAGGGTCGCCGACTCGGCGATCTGGCTCACAGCATCTGACACTCGACTGGTCACAGTTGTTGCTCCTGGGCGAATCCGACCGTCATAGTGGCACCCGATGACCCAGATCGAAACCTCGATTCGCGTCCCCAGCGACCTCCTCCCCAGCGATGGGCGCTTCGGATCAGGACCGTCCAAGGTCCGACCGGAGGCCCTCGACGCCCTCGCAGCACGGGCGACGGACTTTATGGGCACCAGCCATCGCCGCGACACCGTCCGCTCCGAAGTGGGCCGCCTCCGCGAGGGCCTGTGCGACCTGTTCGGCCTGCCCGAGGGGTGGGAGGTGGTTCTCGGCAATGGCGGGACAACGGTCTTCTGGGATGCAGCCTCGTTCGCGCTGATCGAGGCCAGCAGCCAGCACCTGTGCTTCGGCGAGTTCTCGTCGAAGTTCGCCGATGTCGTCAGCGCCGCCCCGCACCTCGGCGATCCCGAGATCGTCGAAGCGCCCGTGGGGAGCCACCCGATCGCGTCCCCCTCATCGGTCGACGCCTACGCGCTGACTCACAACGAGACCAGCACAGGCGTGGTGATGCCCATCAGCCGGCCGGACGCCGACGGCCTCGTACTCGTCGACGCCACCTCCGCCGCAGGAGCCGTTGCCTGGGATCCCGCCGAGGTGGATGTGTACTACTTCGCACCGCAGAAGGCATTGGCGTCCGACGGCGGACTCTGGATCGCCGCGTGCAGCCCCGCAGCGATCGAGCGGATCGAGCGCCTCGCGGGAGGAGGCCGCTGGATCCCCGCGTCGATCGACCTGGGGATCGCCGTCTCCAACTCGCGTCAGAACCAGACCTACAACACCCCCGCCCTCGCCACGATCTTCCTCGCGGCCGAGATGGTCGACTGGATCCGCGGCCAGGGTGGCCTGACGTGGTCGGCGGGCCGATCTGCGGAGAGCAGCGGCATCATCTACGACTGGGCTGAGTCGCGTGACTTCGCGGAGCCCTTCGTCACCGACCCGGGATCGCGGTCGCCGGTGGTCTGCACGATCGACTTCGAGGGCGTCGCCGCAGACACCGTGGCGGCGACGCTCCGAGCCAACGGCATCCTCGACACGGAGTCGTACCGCAAGCTGGGTCGCAATCAACTCCGCCTCGCTACGTTCCCGGCGATCGAACCCGACGACGTCCGCGCGCTGTGCGCCTCGATCGACTACATCGTCGGCGAACTCACCGCCTGAGACTGCACAACTAGGCTCTCGGGCATGCGGCTCGCTGCGGCCCTTTTCCCAGTGGCGCTCATCGCTGCGGCATGCTCGGCGTCGTCCACGGAGACCGGGGAGCAAGCAGAGGCGCCGGAGGACAGACGCGAGGAGCGCGTCGAGATGGTCGACAGGCAAATCGAAGCCAGGGGTGTGACCGATCCTGCAGTCCTGGCCGCGATGCGGGAGGTGCCACGCCACCGCTTCGTGCCCGACGAACACTCCGATCGCGCCTACGGCGATCACCCGCTCCCAATCGGCCACGGCCAGACCATCTCCCAGCCGATGATCGTCGGGATGATGAGCCAGGCGCTGCAGGCGCCGCCCGGAGCTCGTGTTCTCGAGGTGGGCACGGGCTCGGGCTATCAGGCTGCGGTGCTCGCGGAGATGGGTTACGAGGTCTTCACGATCGAGATCGTCCCCCAACTGGCGGAGCGGGCGACCGCGGTCCTCCACGATCTCGGGTACGACGCACGCGTCCGACTCGACGACGGCTATCTCGGCTGGGAAGACGAGGGGACCTTCGACGCCATCATCGTCACCGCGGCGCCCGACCACGTGCCCCAGCCGCTGATCCAGCAACTCGCCCCCGGCGCTCGTCTCGTGATCCCGGTCGGCCCGATCGGCGCGGTACAGACCCTCTGGATCTTCTCGGTCGACGACTCCGGAGAGGTGGTGGGCGAGAGCCTCGGGCCCGTTCGCTTCGTCCCGCTCACCCGGAGCGAGTGACACCAGGTCGCGGCACCAGGATCGCGGCGACCACGTAGCACCCAGCGCCGAGCAGCATCACCAACCGGAACCCGGAGCTCAGCGCGATCAGCGCTGCACTGACGGCGCTGATCACGGACGCCACGCCGTTGATGCCCCACGCCCAGGGCACGAGATCCGAGGCGCGGTCGGCGAGGTGGGCGACCCCGCGCGGGAACATCACGCCCATCACGATCCCGAGCGGTGCGACGAGAAGACCTCCCACCACGACCCGTGCGCCCAGCGGCCAGCCCAACGCCATGGTGGTCAGCGGTCCGAGCACGAGGGACAGAACGATCGCGAGAACCGGTACCGCCCCGGCGCATCGCTGCCAGGGAAACCGCGGAGAAAGTAGCGAGCCGACGCCGGTCGCGAGGAGAATCGCAGCCAGAACGGTCGCGAGCGCCGTCGTCGGTTGACCGACGAGCAACACGTACCGCTGGGCGAGCGGGATCTCGACGAAGAGGAACCCGATGCCGAGAGCTGCGAAGTACCCGACCGTCCAGAGCCGAACGCCTCGCGGCGAGTCGAGGCCGCGCCGCGATCGCCAGGCCAGCGGCAGAACGATGAGCGCAGCCCCTGCGACGAGCGCGAACACGAGCAGGACGACGAGGACGAAGTAGCCGGCACCCCCGAAGGGCTGCCAGGTGTGCCCGAGGTCGCCGAGGACGTCGCCGGTCTGCGACCAGGTGAAGTGATGAGCGAAGTAGGGGTGGTCGTCCGTCGGCGCGGTGACGTCGAACTCGGTCACGGCGCCAGCCGCGTCCGCCTGGCCGACGAGAGACGCCGCGAGCGGGTGGTACTCGTCCACCGGAAGTCGGTTGTAGCTGTTGGTCGGGCCGCCGGAGCCCGGGGCAAGAACCACGTCGAAGCGGAGCTCCGCGGCGAACTCCCGCGCCACCGCGACGTCGGTCGCGGTGAAGCCGTCCGGCGAGATCAGGACGACCAGGTTGGCGTAGCTCCGGAACGCGATGATCGCCGCGGCGGGCTCGCCCCCTCGCTCACGGACAGCTTCGGCGGCCAGCGCGATGAGCCGCGTCTCCTCGCTCGGCGGTGTCTGGAGCCACCGCATGGCCGTGAAGACGCCGCCCGGCCGAAGGCGGTCGAGGGACGCGGCAACCGCCTCGACGGTCAGCGAGTAGTCCTCCGCAAGGCTGTAGGCACCCGACGCGACGGGGCGGTAGGTCGACGTCAGCGCCAGGTCGATGACGTCGTAGCTCTCCTCTGTCCGCTCGATGTGGGCTCGCGGCTCGTCCACGACGACATCGACGCGCTCATCGTCATAGAGCCCGGAGGCGCGCCGGACCGCGTCCACGGCCCCGCGCCGCGGTTCGACCACCCGAACCGATCGCGCCCCGTTCGACAGCGCGACCACCACGTCGAGGCCGCCCCGCGGTTCGAGCACGAGGACGTCCGCCGCGGGGCGCAGACGGTAGGCCGCGGCGCCCAGCACGTGCCGTGCGAACTCGGCATCGACGCCGGCATCCACCCCGGTGATGGGGATTGGCGCGAGGTCGTCGCCATCCACTGCGATGCCGTCCTGGCGGGGCGGAGCGCCATCGAAGGTGAAGCTCAGTCCCGGTACCGATCGGATGCCGTCGCTCCTGAGGTGATCCACGCGACCCGATGCGCTCCAACTCGTCGCCACGATCTCCGCTCCCGGGTACCGCAGCGCAGCGCTCAGGTCCTTGTACTCCGAGAGCCGCAAATCGAGGGCCGCGGGTGGGGAGAGCGCGCCCGCGGCGAGCAGCACGACGAGCCCCGCCGCTCCCAGAACGACGGTTCGTCCGGAGGCCTCATCCGCAAGGGAGAAGAGGAGGGCACCGAACATCGCGATCATCGCCGAGAGAACCACCACGCCCTCGCCCCCGAGGGGACCGATGCTGACGACCGCGAGCGCGGCGCCGGCGCCGGACCCGATCAGGCTCGCGGCGTAGACGGCGTTGGCCGGAACACCAGCAGCACCCGAGTTCGCCAGCAGCGAGCCGATCAGCAGCCCGGTGACGAGGAAGGGCACGCACAGGGCGACGAGGAACAGAGCCAGATAGAGCACCTGGACCCGTTCCCACGCGATGGCGAAGGAATCGAAAGGAATCGCGTTGGCCACCGCATACGCGATGACGACGGAGACCGCCTGGATCACGGACAGGACGAACCAGCGCCGGGGGCCGCCCGCCCCCAGCCGCGGCCACGCGGTCAGGAAGGCTCCGCTCGCGCCGAAACCCAGCAGGGCGAGACTGACGGCCAGAAACGCGAAGTGATGAAACTGGGTGACCGCGAAGACGCTCGTCAGAACGACCTCGAACACGAGGGCCGCGCCCGACGCGCACCCGACCCCCGCTGCGAGGAGCGGGCCGGCACCGGCTCCTCTCAGAGCATCCAACCCGCGTCGTTCCACCGGTCCGCCACCGAGGTGGAAAGCGACACCTCGCCGGCACCCCAGTCGTAGGCGACTGCGTCGTCTGGCGGCTCGGGCGAGCTGGTGAGTTCCTCGAACTCGGCCGGCGCCAAGACCCCGTAGTGCGACAGAGCCGTCCTCGCATCGGGGAGTGAGCGAGCAGCTCCGCTGTCAGCGCCTGCTGCCAGCACCGCCGCCTCGTACTCCTCGGTCGGCATCCACCCCGGCAGGGTGGTCTCCACTCCATCGCCCCGGATGATGAGCGTCGGGAACGCATAGCGATCGAAATCGCCGTCCTTCTTCATGGATCCGATTCCGGGCCGGTCACCCGTCAAGTGGCGCACGTGGTCGTTGGGCTTGCGGGTCTCCGCCCAATCGAGCTCATAGGCCGCCTCCGCCTGCTCGGATCGCAGGTCTTGGGCGAAGGCCGCGGTGTCGAGCCCGTCGACGGTCACGGCCACGTCCAGGATCCGCTCCCAGGTGTCGCCCGGTCGACCGACGAGGAAGATGGCCTCGCGGAGCGCGCGAAGCATCCGCTCTCCCACCTCCACGCCCTGGAACATGGCGGCCTTGACCGCCTGGCCCATCCGGTTGCTGGTGAGCGGCGGCCACTGAAGGTGCACGGGATACGGCATCGAGGTGTGGTCGGTCACCCGGCTCCAGTACCTCGCGAGCCGCTGTCCTGCCTCGGCATCCGTCAGATTCTCGTAGGCGGCGCTGGCATCGCCCACCAGCCCACCCATCACAGTGCGCCACATCAGCTGCTCGCCGTACCGCCACCGCAGACGTCGCAGCTTGGGCTCGGTCCCCCACGCCCAGCTGCAACACGGGTCTGTGTACTCAATCACTTCGATCATCGCAGGACTTCGATCATGGATGGCTCAGTTCACCGACGGGTCGTCTGGATGCTCCCGCAGGAGGGTCGCGGCGGAACCCTGACGGGCGAGCACATCGTGCCAGAGCTCGCCCGGGTCGGTCATCAGGTCGCTCGGTTCGGAGTCGAACACCCACCACGCTCCCTCCCCAAGCTCGCCGTCGAGCTGCCCTGGCCCCCATCCCGTATACCCGGCGAACACGAGAATCGGCTCGACCGACTCGTCGAACAGGTCGGGTGCGCGGCCGAGGTCGATGAGCACCAGATGATCGTCGAGCGGCGTGCAGCCCTCGTCGTCGACTCCGGCGAGGCCGACGGCCAGCATGGCCTCGGGTTCGACGGGTCCGCCGACCAGCAGGTGGGCATCATCGCCGAGGCGCTCTCCCCAGCTCGGCAAGACATCGCCGACCACGAGAGGCGACGGCCGATTGAGCACCACGCCGATCGAGCCCTCCTGGTTGTGCTCGACCATCAGGACCACGGCGCGACGGAAGTTGGGGTCCTCGAGGCGGGGGGTGGCGACGAGCAGCCGGGATTTGGAGGGAGCACCGATCGGTGTCACCACGTGATCGACCACGTCTCCATCCTGTCGCGTCGCGCAACGTTCAGCAGGCCGGACGCCGAGTCAGCCGTCGTACCCCTCGATGATGATCACATCGCCCTCCGAGACCGCCTCGCGAATCGCCTTGGCGGCCTGGTACTCCGGGGAGTGGTAGCAGTCCACGGCCGCCTGGTAGCTGGGGAACTCGAGCACGACATTGCGTGACCGGGCCGATCCCTCCACCACCTCATGCGCGCCACCGCGCACGAGGAATCGGGCGCCGAACTGGGCGAAGGGCGCCGCATTGGCCTCGCGGTACTTCGCGTAGGTGTCGTCGTCGTGAACGTCGACAGAGGCGATCCAGTACCCCTTGGCCACGGCTACTCCACCGCCCCGCCGCTGGCCTCGGTGACATCCTGCTTGCCTGCCGTGATCCACGGCATCATCGCGCGGAGATCGGCGCCGACCTTCTCGATCGGGTGCTCTTTGCCCTCTTCGACCATCCGCTTGTAGTTGGGGAGGCCGTTGCGGTTCTCATCGATCCACTCGTTGGCGAAGGTGCCGTCCTGGATCTCGGTGAGGATCTTCTTCATCTCGGCGCGGGTCTCATCGGTGATGATCCGAGGGCCGCGAGACATGTCGCCGTACTCGGCCGTCGTCGAGATCGAGTAGCGCATCCCCGAGATGCCGGCCTCGTAGATGAAGTCGACGATCAGCTTCACCTCGTGGAGGGTCTCGAAGTACGCCGACTCGGGCTGGTAGCCGGCATCGACGAGCGTCTCGTAGCCGGCCCGAATGAGTTCCGTCAGACCGCCGCACAGCACGACCTGTTCGCCGAACAGATCGGTCTCGGTCTCCTCGGCGAATGTCGTGGTGAGAACGCCGCCACGGGTGCCGCCGATCCCCTTCGCGTAGGCGAGGGCATCGGCCATCGCGTGCCCGGTCGCGTCCTGGTGGATGGCGACGAGCGCCGGGACGCCACCGCCCTCGACGTAGGTGCGCCGCACGTTGTGACCCGGACCCTTCGGGGCGATCATCCACACATCGACGTCGGCCGGCGGCTCGATCTGCTTGAAATGGATGTTGAAGCCGTGGCTGAAGCACACCGCCATACCCGCCGAGAGGTTGGGTGCGATGGACTCCTGGTAGATCGCACCCTGCTCCGTGTCGGGTAGGGCGAGCATCAAGATGTCTGCCGCCGTGGTGGCCTCGGCGACGGTCATCACCCGCAGCCCCTCGGTCTCGGCCTTGGCCCGTGACGACGAGCCCTCCCGAAGGCCGACGATCACGTCCACGCCGCTGTCGCGCAGGTTGAGCGCATGTGCGTGGCCCTGGCTGCCGTAGCCCATGATCGCCACCGTGCGGCCAGCCAGCTGGCCCAGGTCGGCGTCGTCCTCGTAGTAGATGGTGGCGGGCATCGATTGCTCCTCGATGGTTTGAAGTGAACTGGTGATCGAACAGCTAGTCGGGCGGTAGCTCAGCCGCTCAGGCGGCCGAGCGCAATCCGACCGGTGCGCTGGAGTTCGTGGATCCCGAAGCGGCGAAGCTCGGCTTCGCATTCGTCGAGATCGCTCGGGTGGGCGTGGACGCTGACGATGAGCTCACCGCCGCCTTCGTCGACGATCCGGCCGCCGCGACGACCGATGACGTCTTCGATGCCTTCGCGGTCCTCTCCGGCGACCCGCGCGAGCATCAGCTCGGTTTCAATCGACGACGCCGGCTGGAGCTCGGTGATCTCGAGGACGTTGATCAGCTTGTTGAGCTGCTTCGCGATCTGATCGACGTCGGTGTTGTGGACGTCGACCACGATCGTGATCCGGCTGAGGGCGGGATCATCGGTGGGCGCGACAGCCAGGCTGAAGATGTTGAACCCACGTCGGCTGAAGAGCCCCGCGATCCGCGCCAGGACGCCGAACTTGTTCTCGACGACGGCGGCCAGGATGTGGAGGTCCGCCGCAACGGTCTCGACGGTCGTGCTCATGAGGGCGCGGTTCCCTTCGCCTTGGCATCCGCGTCGCCTTCTGGGCCGAGGATGATGTCGTCGTTGGATCCGCCGGCGGGCACCATCGGATACACCTTCTCGAAGGCGTCGACCCGGAAGTCCACCACGACGGGCTTGTCGTTGATGCTGTTGGCCTTCTCGATGGCGGGCAACACCTCTTCGGCCGACTCGACCCGGATGCCGACGCAACCCATGGCCTCCGCCCACCCGACGTAATCGGGATGGTCCGCGCTCAGGTACACCTCGCTGTACCGCTCGTCGTAGAAGAGCTCCTGCCACTGTCGCACCATGCCCAGATACGCGTTGTTGAGGATCGCAATCTTCACCGGGATGTTCTCCGCGGCGGCGGTGATCAGCTCCTGGGCGGTCATCTGGAAACAACCGTCCCCATCGACCGCCCACACCATCGTGTCGGGATGACCGACCTTGGCACCGATGGCCCCGGGCACCGCGAAGCCCATCGTGCCGAGACCGCCGGAGTTCACCCAGGTGTAGGGATGGTCGAACTTCCAGTACTGGCTGGCCCACATCTGATGCTGGCCGACACCTGCGCCCACGATCGTGTCGTCGGGGCAGTTGTCCCGCAGCTTCTCGAGGACGTACTGCGGCTTGAGCGGGAACCCGCTGTCCGCCTGGTCGTACTGGAGCGGGTACTGCTCCTTCCACCCGCTGATCACCGACTTCCAGGCGTCGCGCGCGGGACCCTCGCCGGAGGCGCGGAGCTGGGCGACCAACTCGGTCACTGCAAGGCGGGCATCGCCGACAATCGCGACATCGGGCTTGCGGACCTTGCCGTGCTCAGCCGGATCGATGTCGACGTGGATGATCTTGGCGTCCGGGGCGAAGAACTGCGGGTTGCCCGTAACCCGGTCGTCGAAGCGGGCACCGAGGTTGATGAGGAGGTCGGCCTTCTGGAAGGCCGTCACCGCGGTGTAGTTGCCGTGCATCCCCGGCATGCCAAGACACCGCGGATCCCGATCAGGGAACACGCCGCGCGCCATGAGGGTGGTGGCCACGTGAATGTCGGTCAGATCGACGAGCTCTCGCAACGCCTCCGCGGCGCGCGCTTTCAGAAGACCGCCGCCGGCGTAGATCACCGGTCGCTCGGCAGCCTGGATCAGCTCGACGGCCTGGGCCACGAGATCGGCGTCGACCGCGCTCGCCGGCTGGTAGCCGGGGAGGTCGATCGAGTCCGGCCAGTACCACTCCATCATCTCGTTGCTGACGTCTTTGGGAACATCGATCAGCACCGGGCCGGGGCGACCTGTGGTTGCGATGTGGAAGGCCTCTTTGACGATGCGCGGGATGTCGGCTGGATCCGTCACCAGATAGTTGTGCTTGGTGACCGCCATCGTGATGCCGGTCGTGTCGCACTCCTGGAAGGCATCGGAACCGATCGCGCCGAGCGCCACCTGCCCCGTGATGACCACCATCGGGATCGAATCCATGAAGGCATCGCACAGCGGCGTCACGATGTTGGTCGCCGCCGGTCCGCTGGTCACCACCGCCACCCCGGGGCGCCCGGTCACGTGCGCGTACCCCTGCGCCATGTGGCCGGCGCCCTGCTCGTGGCGCACCAGTACGTGCCGGATCTTGGAGTCGAGGATCGGGTCGTAGACCGGGAGGATCGCTCCGCCCGGGAGCCCGAACATCACCTCGACGTCACACATCTCGAGGCTCTTGACGAGGGCTTGTGCTCCGGTGAGTTCCATGACGGTCACTTTCGGGTGAGTGAAGAAGCGGTGTGCGCTGACAGGCATGTAGGTCGAGAAACAAAGAAGCCTCCCGGCTGGGAGGCGAAGGGCGAGCGCGAGAAGGGGGTCGGCTCGCC
>CAYUBX010000019.1:9584-14736 GCA_964443165.1 uncultured Acidimicrobiales bacterium | reverse complement strand
GCGCCAGCACGATGAAGTTGTTGACGCTCGTGAGGTCGAGCTCCGGGTCGAGGATGGCGGTGAAGTTGCCGGCGCTTGTCACGAAGTCGGCGGCGTAGATCGTCTCGGGGTCGATGCACAACTGAGGCGGCGCCTCGAACTGGGTGGCCTGCGGTGAGGAGCCATCGGACGCGGGGCAACCGGGGGCGTCGGCGAGCGCTGTGTCGGACGGCCCGGCCTCGGTGGTGGGGGCTGCCTCGGCACCACCCTCGGTGGCGACCTGAGCGTCGCCGCCTGCGTCGTTGTCGTCGTCGCCTCCGCCGGAGAGAACGGAGTAGAGGAAGGCGACGAGCAGGGCGAGGCCGATGATGACAGTCCAGCGGATGATGAGCTTGCTACGACGGGCACGGGACTCGACCCGCTCTGCTGCCCTCGTGCGCTCCATGCGGTTGGCGCGCTGGCGTTCGCGCTTCTCGTTGCTCATGAGGGAGCAAGGTAGCAACGAGGAACGCCGTTTCGAACCTCACCGACGTCGAAGTCGGAGCGGTTTCCGCTTCGGAGAACGCGCTTGGTGACCGGTAGCCTCGGCCGACGTGGCTTTGGTCGTGCAGAAGTTCGGAGGCACCTCGGTCGCGGATGCTGACCGCATGCGTGAGGTGGCCGATCACGTTCGTCGCACCAAGATGCGCGGCGACGACGTGGTGCTCGTGGTGTCGGCCATGGGCAAAGAGACCGACGAGCTCCTGCGACTCGCCGATGAGGTCAACGACGAACCACCCGGCCGCGAGATGGACATGCTCGTCACAGCGGGCGAACGCAAGTCGATCGCCCTCATGTGCATGGCGCTGCACGCTGTCGCCGTTCCGGCCGACAGCTTCACCGGGAGCCAGGCCGGCTTCGTCACCGACACCAATCACCGCAACGCCAAGATCCTGTCCGTCGATCCCTACCGGGTGCGCGAATCGGTCGACGCGGGCCGGGTCGCCGTGGTGGCGGGCGCTCAGGGTGTCTCCACCGATCACAACGTGACGTTTCTCGGACGGGGCGGATCGGACACCACCGCAGTGGCGCTCGCTCACGGCCTCGCCGCCGACGCGTGTGAGCTCTACACCGACGTGTCCGGCGTGTTCACCACCGACCCGCGTGTGTGTCCGGATGCCAAGCGGATGCCCCAGATCTCGTTCGACGAGCTGCTCGAGATGACAGCCGTCGGTTGCCCCAAGCCCGTCATGCGATCCGTCGAGGTCGCCAGAGCATTCGGCGTTCCGCTGCACGTGCGGTCCGCGTTCACCTGGGAGCCCGGAACCTGGGTTGTGGAGGAGGATCCAGACATGGAACACGCGATCATCAAGGGCGTCGTTCCCGACACCTCGCAGGCCAAGGTGACGATCGTCGGAGTGCGAGACGAGCCGGGTATTGCCGCCAAGGTCTTCCGCACTCTCGCCGACGCCGACGTCAACGTCGACATGATCGTTCAGAACGTCGGCGATCACGGCAAGACCGACATTTCGTTCACCGTGCCGAGCGAGGACCTCGACATCTCGCGCGAGACGTGCGAGGGCATGGCCGCCACGGTCGGCTTCGATTCGGTCACCACCGATTCCGACATCGGACGTGTGTCGGTGGTCGGTGCGGGCATGGCCTCGAACCCCGGTGTCGCCGCCACGATGTTCGAGACGCTCGCAGCCGGCGAGATCAACATCGAGATGATCTCGACGTCGCCGATCCGCATCAGTTGTGTGGTCGCCGAAAGCGATGTCGACCGCGCCACCCGCGCCCTCCACGACGCCTACGAGCTCGCCGCCGAGTAGACCCACCCTTCTGGCGCGAGCCCGGTCGCTCTGTGAGCTGGCAGTTGGGGAAACGCCTTGGGTGGCGGCGGTGACCCGTCGGTAGCCTCGGGTGTCATGAGAGTTGGAATCGTTGGAGCGACCGGCCAGGTCGGTGGCGTCATGCGGTCGATCCTCGTCGAGCGCAAGTTTCCGATCGACGAGCTGCGTCTGTTTGCGTCTGCTCGCTCGGCGGGCTCCACCATCGAGGTCGACGGTACGGAAATCACGGTCGAAGATGCGTCGCTCGCCGACTACACGGGCCTCGACATCGCTCTGTTCTCCGCAGGCAAGAGCACCTCGCTCGCGATCTCCGAGAAGGTCGCCGATCAGGGTGCGCTGGTGATCGACAACTCGTCGGCCTGGCGAATGGACCCCGACGTTCCCCTCATCGTTCCCGAGGTCAACGCGCACCTCGTCACCGAGACCCCGAAGGGGATCATCGCCAACCCCAACTGCACGACGATGGCCGCGATGCCGGTCCTGGCGCCGCTGCACGCCGAGGCCGGGTTGGTTTCGATGGTTGCGTCCACGTACCAGGCGGTTTCGGGGGCAGGGCTCGCCGGTGTCTCGGAGCTCGGCGATCAGTTGCGGGCCACGCTCGACGCAGCCGAGGACCTCGCCTTCGACGGGGGAGCGGTCACCCATCCCGAGCCGTCGTCGTTCGCCCAGCCGATCGCCCACAACGTCTTGGCCCACGCAGGCAACTTCGTCGATGACGGAACCGGCGAGACCGACGAAGAGCAGAAGCTCCGAAACGAGAGCCGCAAGATCCTCGACATCGCGGACCTCGAGGTGTCCGGCACCTGCGTTCGCGTTCCGGTCTTCACCGGGCACTCGCTGGCGCTCAACCTCCGCTTTGCGTCAGAGATCAGCCCCGAACGGGCCAGCGAGCTGCTGGTCGACGCCCCGGGGGTCGTCCTGTCGGACGTGCCCACCCCGCTGGCGGCGGCCGGCCAGGACCCGTCGTACGTGGGTCGCATCCGTCGCGACCCCACGAGCGACAACGGCCTCGCGATGTTCGTGGTGGGCGACAACCTCCGAAAGGGCGCGGCGCTCAACGCCGTGCAGATCGCCGAAGAGGTCGCCGATCGGCGCTGATCTCCACCGCACGAGGGCCCGACTGCTGTAGCAGTAGGGAGCGTGGTGTCGCGGTTGTGCGTCGTTCTGGCGTTGCTCCTCGCCGCCTGTTCGCCGGCCGAAGATGTCGGTGATGGCGAGCGCGAGGTCGACCTGAACACGGCCATCGGCCGTGGCGAGAGCCCCACCGCGGCAACGGTCGTCCTGCCGACGACCTCAACTCCGACTGCCGGTGAGTCTGGGTCGACGAGCCTCCCGCCGTCGACGTCGGAGGCTCCGCTGCCGACCATGAGCATCTCGACCACGGTTCCGTCGCCGACTACCACCACAGCTCCGTGTGCCGAGTTCGACGCCGGGGCGGTCCGTCTGGAGGAGACAGATGGCGGCTGGCGTCTGGTCGGTAATCGGCCGCTGGCCTCTCGCACCCACGATGCCGACGAGCGCCAGCGGTCGATCCTCGGCGGCATCCAGCTCGACGATGATCCTCCACTGGAAGTGGTGGTCCAGGCGATCGGGATCGAAGGGCCGGTGAAAGCCACGGTGTTCGACGCCGTCGGCTGTGACCTCGTCGCCGTGGCGGACGCTCTCACGGGTGAGGTGGTGGAATTCCAGCTCGGGGTCGCCGACCTCACCGCCGGCGGCATGATCTGCGACGGGCGCGAGGTGATCCAGATCTCTCTCCAGCGGGCGGATCTCGTCGACTCGGAGGGCAACGCGCAGGTCCGGTGGGAAGGCG
Organism: uncultured Acidimicrobiales bacterium; assembly: GCA_964443165.1. Classification (GTDB taxonomy): domain Bacteria; phylum Actinomycetota; class Acidimicrobiia; order Acidimicrobiales; family Poriferisodalaceae; genus JAYPWI01. Next base: position 11,112 of record CAYUBX010000019.1, on the reverse strand, counting down.
AAGCGTGGAGTCGGTCCCTCTTCTCGGGCTTGTGGGAGCGGCAGGGGGCGACGCAGCTCACCGTCACCGACGAGGAGCTGGGTGAGGTCGCAGTGATCGACTGCGACCTGGGCTGAGGTTCAGCCCGCGGTCGGGCGGAAAAGGGGAAGCGCGATCCCGTCGACTTCGTCGGCGAATGTCAGCTCGACCCTCATGCCGATCTCGACCTCGTCGGGGTCACAGTCGATGATGTTGGTCGTGACGTGGGGCCCTTCATCGAGTTCGACGATCGCGATGATGTAGGGCCCGGCGTCGGCGAAGGATCGATGGGTCGGTCGCCTGGCGATCGTGTAGGTGAACACCGTGCCGGCGCCGCTCGCGTCCACATCGCTGAGCTCTGTACTCCCGCATCTCGGGCAGTTGACCCGCGGGTAGAAGATCACCTCGCCGCAGTCGCAGGTCTGGATCACGAACCGGCCTTCGGCCGTCGCGTCCCAGAAGGTCCGGCTGTGCTCGCTCGGTCGGGGAAGCGGGCGATCGACGGCCGTCATCGTTCCGCTCCGAGCACGAGGCTGACCTGTTCGGACAAGATGCCCCCGTTTCCGTTCACGAAGGCCATGTCGAGGTCGGGGATCTGGCGCTCCCCGGCCCGCCCCTGAATCTGTCGAACGGCTTCGGTGACGTGGCTCATGCCGCCCGCGATGCCCGGTTGTCCGAAGGACAACTGACCGCCGTGGGTGTTGACCGGGAAGTCCCCATCCCATCGCAGGTCGTGCTCTTCGATGAAGCGGCCACCGGTTCCCTTGGGACAGAACCCGCTGTCTTCGAGCGTCAGCAGCACGGTGATCGTGTAGCAGTCGTAGACGGAGGCGAGACCGACCCGCTCCGGCGAGACCCCCGCCTGCTCGAAGGCCCGACTCGCTGATGCCTGAATGGCGGTGTCGGTGAGGCTCGGCGCGTAGGTCACGGTCTTGTGGGTGATCTGTTCCCCGGCGCCGAGCAGCCAGGCCGGCTGCTGGGGGAGTTTGGCCGCGAGCTCAGGCCCGACCACGACGAGCGCCGCTGCGCCGCCGGCCGGCATGACGATCTCGAGCAAGTGCAGCGGATCGGCCACCATCGGCGACGACAGCACGTCGTCGACGGTGATCGGCTGGCCGTGGAAGATGGCGTCGGGGTTGACGCACGCGTTGTCCCTCTGGTGCACAGCCACCTTGGCGAGCTGTTCGGGAGTGGCGTCATACTCGTGGAGGTATCGGTTGGCGATCATCGCGTAGCCGACGTTGGCGCCGATGTTGCCGTACGGAACTTCGAACTCGGCGAACGGCGACCGGTCTGGGATGTTCCAGCCCGTCGATGCCTTCTTTTTCTCACCGGGCCGCCTCGGCGTACGGGGTCGGCGGGATGCGGCCGTGATGCACACGCAGGCCTGGCACATCCCCGCTTCGATCGCCGCGACCGCTCGCCAGATCATCCCGGCGCCGCTGGCCCCGCCCGCGGGGGCGCCCCCCGCGGCCATTGGTGGAGGGGCCCAGGAAACACGAAACCGAGG
>CAYUBX010000019.1:0-9574 GCA_964443165.1 uncultured Acidimicrobiales bacterium | reverse complement strand
GGTCGACGTCCTCGGCGAAGTTGGCTGTCGTGCGCTTGAACTCCAGAACCGTTGACGGCGTCAGCATCGACACTCGGCCGATCGGGTGCACCTACATTCCGTCGACGTCGCCGAGTTCGAGCCCGGCGTCGTCGATGGCCATCAGCCCGGCCTTGGCCATGAGACTCAGGGTGTCCTCACCCGGTGTCGTCCGGCTCGGCGCGAGCTCGCCGACCCCGACCACTGCTCCGCGTCCTCGCATCGCGACCTCCCCTCGCGCTCATGATCGCGGATGCGGCGCTCTGTCGCTCGTTCAGCCCTGGATGGAGGCATCGGCGCATTCGCAGGGAATGCAACCACACGCCGGGCAGCCGCCTGCGTATCGCTCGACGGCTTCGCTCATCGAGAGATCGAGCTGCGCTGCCAGCGACGCCAGCCAGGCCAAGACGTCACCGAGTTCGTGGAGTTGCTCGTCCCTGGTGCCCTTCCGCACGGCCTGGGCTAGCTCGCCCAGCTCCTCGGTGAGCCAGGCGATCGTGGCGGCAAGCCCGCGCTCGGTGTCGCGAAGCCCGTAGGTGCGCACCATCAGGTCCTGGAGCTCGTCGAGATGCATCGGGTGCCGACCCTAGCGGCGGGTGACAGTGGGTCCGTTGAGCGAATCGGGAGAGCGTCGACCTGCGGAGGGGGCTTGCCTAGGGGCAGATGCCCTGGCCCTCGACCTTGCAGAGGCCAACGGCGAAGAGTCCACCGTCGGCGGCTCCGCCTCCGCAGCAGGTTGCGCTGATGACCGCGGTCGTGAACTGGATCTCGAGGAAGCGGCCAGCCTCGGGTCCGTTGTCCTTGTAGTCGTGAACGATGATCGACGCGAAACCGATGAGGTGGAACTGGGCGTTGGCGCCGTTGCCCATCGCGTTGTCGAAGATTGGGACGTAGATCTCCTTGCCGAGAACGGATCCGACGTCCATCGCGTTGGAGAACACACCCGTGTCGCCCTCCCACCAGTTGGGGACTGTCACCTCACCCGGATAGCCGCTCTGGATCCAGGACCTCAGCTCCTCCATGAGGTTGTCGCCGAAGTTGAAGTCGATGAGCGCCCAGTTGCCCGGAACGGCCCCGCCACAAGCAGCTGGGTTGTCCTTCGTGTAGTAGATCCGGAAGATGGCCGTCGTGGAGTGGCCTGACCCGATCCACGCTTGGTAGCCGTCGCTCTGTGAGCACAGCCCGAAAGGCCGAAGGCCGGTGACGCTGGAAGCGGGGCCGAAGTACACCGTGCTGGAGGCGGTCACCTCGGTCGATGTGCGGCCGATGAACTGGGCGAGGCTGTGGTTGACGTCGCCCGACGCGGTGACGGTCACGGTCCCTCGGGTTCCGCTGCCCGTCCGTGTGCACGAGTCCATGGCGACGGCATCGCTGTTCAAGCCGACATAGGCGCTCGCCGTGCCGGACGAGCAGCCGTTGCCGTACTCGGCGAAGTGCGCTGCTGCGGCGAGAGCGGCGGCGTCTGTTGCGGTGATGGCCTCGCGTCTCGTCGCCCAGACCTGGCCGGCATCGATCACGATGGCGCCTGCGCCGATCACGACCGTCATGCAGATCGCGAGGAGCGCGGCGACGGCGCCTCGCTCGTCAGTGCCTCGATTGGTGGTGCGCGCGGTGTAGCACGAGCGCATGTCTGTCCCCCTCGGTGCGGGTCGGCCGCCGCGCTGCCCAACCTGTGTCTCGGTCGGCGAGGCCCACATCTGAAGTGCCTTCTGTGCCGGCTGTTCAGGGCCCGCAGACCACGGTCTGCCCGTCGCTTCCTGTCGCGATCACCAGCCCGACCGCAGCAAATCGCCAACACGCTCGCGCGCGGCCACACACCTCTGTTCTCGAATCCTCCCCTGCCGAGGCTTCGGCACGCGCCGACGCCCGCTTGATGCATTCGAGGTGTGGGTGATTGCTCCAGCGGAGCCGCGCCACGTCTGAAACGCTGGGACGCATGAGCACGATCGAATCGGTGGAACACCTGCACGCCAACGCCGGCTGGCGCAACTACCACTACCTCAAGGTCACGACATCGGACGGTGTCGCCGGCTGGGCCGAGTACGACGAAGCGCTGCGGTCACCGGGGGTCACCGCCGTGATCGAGAAGCTCACCCCGCACGTGATCGGCACGCCGGTCGGTGACGTCGAGCGGCTCACCACCCGCCTCGGCATCCTCACCCGGCCGGCACCGGGGTCGGCGGTCACGATGGGCATCGGCGCGATCGAGAACGCGGTGCTCGATGCCAAGGCGCGAACCCTGGGCGTGCCGTGCTACAGCCTCCTCGGAGGCAAGGTTCGCGACACGATCCGCGTCTACTGGTCGCACTGCGCCACGTGGCGCATCAGCTTGCCGCAGTGGTACGGCAACGAGATCAACCACATCGACCAGGTGGTCGAGCTCGGCGCCGAGGTGGCCGACTCGCAGTTCGGTGCGCTGAAGACGAACATCTTTCTCTACGACGAGGGGGACAAGCCGCGGAGCTGGTTCCCCGGCTTCGGTCAGCCCGACGAACCGGGGCTCAACGTCGAGCGGGAGGTGCTCGACAACATCGTCCGCCATCTCACCGCCTTGCGAGAAGGGGCGGGCCCGGCGATCGACCTCCTCATCGATCTCAACTTCAACGCTCGCACCGAGGGATACCTGCGGATCGCCCGCGAGCTCGCGGATCTCGACCTGTTCTGGATCGAGATCGATCACGACTCACCAGCCGGAATGTCGCGGGTGCGCGAGGCGAGCACCAACGCGATCAGCGGGGGCGAGACGCTCTTCGACGTGAAGGGATTCCTGCCGTTCTTTCAGGCGGGCTCCTACGACGTCGCCATCATCGACACCATCTGGAACGGCACGTGGCGCTCGATGAAGATGGCGGCCGCGGCCGCGGCGTTCGAGGTCAACGTGGCCCCGCACAACTACTACGGACACCTCTGCACGATGATGAGTGCGCACTTCGCCGCCGCGGTTCCCAACCTGCGGATCATGGAGACCGACATCGATCGACTGCCGTGGGACGACGACCTGGTGACTCACGCGCCCGAGTTCGTGGACGGGCATCTCGTCATCCCCGATCGTCCCGGGTGGGGCACCGAGCCCATCGAAGAGGCGATCCGCGCGCACCCGCCGGTGGACGCGGGCGACCTTCTGTCGATGCGGCGCTAGGAGATCAGGGTCGCCACTCCGGGTAGTAGTTCTCGGCTCCGAACCCGCGAACGTCCGCGAGCCAGTCGCCGTCGTACGGCCACTGCTGTCCCTCGGACGGGCCCTGCCAGAACCGCTGCAGCGGCCCCTCAGGACCGGGCTCGAGCGACCAGGCCTGGCGCTTGTAGGAGAAGTTGGCGGGCATGAGCCGATGGGCCGCACGGAAGTGCTCGACGGCGGCGTCGCGATCGCCGGCGCGATGGAGGTGGGTCGCCATCTCGAAGTGAGCTTGCCCGGTCGCGACGTCGAGGTCGCGAGGCTGCGAGCGTTCGATGACCTCGGCGGGCAAGAGCGCGAACTCACTGTCGGATCCCCGTGCGACCCAGTCGCGGAGGGCGTTCTCGTACGCGTCGGGATCGGTCTGGATCTTCTGGGCCTCGGTGAAGATCTGAACCATCCGGTCGGGAAGTTCGACGTCTCCGACGGCGTCGCGTTCGCCGCGGCGTGGTGCGGCGGCGATCTCGGCGGGTCGGACGATTATCCCCTTCTCATCGATCCACACCGCGTTCGGAATGTTGATCACGCCGAAGAGCTCGGCGACCGCGTGCCGCTCGTCGACCAGCGACGGGTGGGTCGGCTGCGCAGCTTCGATGAATGGCCGGCACGCTTTCGTTCCTGCAGTGTCGAGGCCGACCGTCACGACCTCGAGGCCGTCGGGGTGCAGCTCGTCTCGGATCTCCCGCCACACGGGCAGGTCGCGGCTGCACCCTCAGTAGGGCGCCCAGGCCAGCAGCAGCACCTTCTGGCCGCGTAGCGACGACAGGCGGAATGCGTTGCCGTCGAGATCGGGCAGCGTCAGCTCCGGGGCCTCCGCGGAGACCAGCGTCCGGCCCGAGCCACCCCAGGGTCCGACCGCTATGAGACCTTCGTGACGAACGAGTGGTAGTCCCATGGCCGCAGCCGTGGCGGCGACATCCACCGTGTCGCCGGTCGCGTCCGGGAGTGGAATGCACACCTCTCCACGACAGGCACCCTCGGGCCGGAGGTCCCAGCCGGTGCCGGTCTCGAACCGGCCGCGTGTGATCTCAGCTGTCTCGACCATCATGTCGTGGAGACTATCGAGCGTCCCGCGGGCAGAATTCGGCGGCGACACCGGGGGAGCACTTGGTCGAACGCCGCATGGCTGACGCTCGGTTCTGAGGCACGGCCCCAGGAGGCGTGGAATAGTTGGCCGCATGGACCTCTACGACGTCATGCGCACCACCTTCGCTTGCCGGGACTTCACCGACGACGACGTTCCCGACGACGTGCTGTACCGGATCCTCGACAGCGCACGTTTCGCTCCCAACGGAGGCAACCGGCAGGGCGCTCGCGTCATCGTGATTCGCGACAGCGACACGAAGCGCAAGCTCGGTGAGCTCTGCTATCCGGCGATGCGCTATGCCCTCAGCCAGATTCGTGCGGGAGAGGTGTACTGGCAGACGGTGAACCCCTCGAGCGTCGACTTCGACGAGGTCGCGCACGACGAGAGCATCCCGATCATGCTGCCGCTCTTCGAGAACCTCGCCGACGTTCCCGTGGTGTTGCTGGTGGCGGTCGACCTGTCGGTCGTCGCCTCGATGGACCAGTGGCTCGACCGCGTCGGTGTGATCAGCGGCGGTTCGGTCTACCCGCTGGTGTGGAGCATCCTCATGGGCGCTCGCAACGAGGGGTACGGCGGCGTTCTCACGACCCTCATCGCATCGGCCGAACCCGAGGTGCAGGAGCTGCTCGGTCTCGAGAAGCACATGGCCGTCGCCGCGATGCTTCCGATCGGCAAGCCGGTGAAGCAACTCACCAAGCTGAAGCGCAACGGAGTGGAGACGTTCGTCACCCGGGAACGGGCGGACGGGGAGCCCTTCACCGTCTGATTCGACGGCGAGGTCACTTCTGGACTGATCTGCTTGTGCGTCAGGTGACACTCGTGAGGCGACCTGAGAACATCCTGGTGGGAGGACCCATGAGGCGAAGAGCCGATCAGAGTCCATCGAAGGTCGTGCTGTGGATCTCGGTCGCCGCGTTGCTTGTCGCGGCGTGTGGAGGCGGAGGCTCCGACGGCGACGACATCGCAACCGAAACGACATCGTCTGCGGCGCCCTCGTCGGTCGCCCCGACATCGACGGCGAGCGAGTCGCCTCCGACGACGGCTGGGCCGACCACCGTCGCACCCACGACGACGTCGGCACCGGACGCTGCATCGTTGGCGACTGTCCTCGCAGCTGTCAACAACACGGCGGAGGTGGACTCTGTCCGTTTCGAGATGTGGATGAGCTTCCGGCTGGCCGATGGAGAGGTTGATCTCGACACTGCGAGTGACACCCCGATCGGCCGTGGAAGCCTGATCGGTGGCCGCGTCTACACCGTCGTCGACATGCGAGCTCTGTTCGAAGGGATCGCTGGGGGTCTCGCCGGCGAACTCACGGGCGACGAACTCGCGGAGTTCGAGCAGTTGATGGCGCTCGGCGATCGGCTCATCATCGAGTTCGTGGAGGACGGTGACCTCATGTACATGCGCGCGCCGGTCTTCGGAGCCCTCGCCGAGCTCGACGAGACGCTCATGGATCAACCGGAAATCGCGATGTTCGCCCCGATTATCGATCAGTGGGGCGTGATCGATCTGAGCCAGGCGCCCCTCGCCGCAGACTCGCTCTTCGGTGGAGCCGGTGGTCAGCAGCAGGATCCGACGCAGTTCCTGCGGGTTCTCCTCGATGCGGAGGCGGCGACGCCGGCGGGGACCGTCATGGTTCGAGGCGAAGAGACGACCGCCTTCGAGATCGCGCTGCCGTTCGGAGAGCTGCTCGAGCTCCAGGGTCTCGACGAGGCCGCGTTCGTCGAGGAGATGGCGCGATCGGGGCTGTCGCCCACAGAGGCGGAGATGATCGCGAGGGAGATGCTGGCGGTGGAGACCGTCAGCGAGGTGATGATCGGTGCGGACGGGTTTGTGCGTCGCTCCACCGTCGCGATCGACTTCGATCAGGTGATTCGATCTGTGGCGGAGCAGTCGGGCGAGGACCTCAGCCAGCTCGGGCCGCTCGGAGTGTCGATCGATATGCGATTCGAGTTCTTCGACTACAACTCGCCTGATATCGAGCTCGAGGTGTCGGGCCTCGAAGACGCCGTCGACATCACCGACGTGTTCGGCGTCGGTTCGGTGGGTGAGGGACAGTTCCCGGCCGCAGTCGAGGAGTGCTCAGGCGACCTGACCGCTGATGGGTACGGGGACAACGCTGGGTGCGATCAGCTCCAGGACGCGTGTGCTGGCGGCAACATGACGGCCTGCGATGACCTCTTTTGGGCGGTTGCCGTCGACTCCGCGTACGAGCGGTATGCCAACGGCTGCGGAGGGCGGCTCGACGAGGACGATCCCCGCTGGGGCCAGATCGACTGCGTGGAGTTGGGCTAGCCGCGCCGATTACTGCTCGGCCCAGCCGCGTGCGAGCGGCACCCAGTGGAACGTGTGGAAGTCGCGCTCCACGAACCGCCACCGGCCATCGACCCGCCGGTACGTGTCGTAGTAGTGGCCCGCGGCCGTGTAGGCCTCACCCTTGTGCACGAGCCGGATCTCCACACCACAGCGGCCCGTGGCGTCATCGCCATCGACCTCGATGACGTGGTTCTGGATGTACGGCTTGGGCGTCACTGTGTTGCCCATGTCGCCGTACATGTCGGTGAGACCGGCGGTCCCGCGCCACTCACGGCCGCGCATCTTGAAGACGCCGTCGGTCGTGAACATGTCGATGATGTCCGTACCGCGGCCCTCCGCGACAGCGAAGCAGTACGCCGCCGTCAGCTCGCGGATCGCGTCCTTGCTCTCCATCACGTCGAGCCGCGCCGCTAACTCGTCGCTCATCGCCCCCTCCTCGATCGCCGATCTCGGGGAGCCTAGGTCAGCGTGCCAACCGCCGATCGCGGGTGAAGATGGTACGCGCAGCCGCGCGCGTCATGAACGTCGCGGTCACCGCGCCCGCCCCGATCACCAGGAACATCACGACGATCAGCGCGAGGACGGCGTCGATCGGGTCGACGCCAGCCAGGATCAAGCCGGTCATGGCGCCTGGCAACGCGACCAGGCCCACGACGTTCGTCCGTTCGATCTGAGGAACGAGTGCATCGCGGATCGATGTCTGCACCGTCGGCCGGATCGCGCCCGCCGGTTCGATACCGAGGGCCAGCATCGCTTCGATCTGCGGCCGATCGGTGTCGAGCTGCGCCTCGAACCGCAGCGCTCCCGAGACCGTGGCAGGAAGACTGTTGCCGAGGATGATGCCCGCGACGGGAACGAGGGTGACGGGGCGGAGGTCGAACACGCCGAGGCCGAACACGATGGCGAGGCACACTCCCAGCGGTGCGCCAACGCCGATCGCTGTCACCAGGATGCTCGGCCGGTGTTCCCCTGCTGAGCGAGTGCGCCGCCGCACCACCCCGACCGCGATCACCAACATCGCTGCGATCCACGTCCACGACCACCAGAGCTCGGCATCGCTGCGCAGCACTGGAACCAGGACAACACCCACGAGCAGCAACTGGCCGACGGCGCGGACCGCCGAGATCACGAGCGGCAGGTGCAACCCGAGTCGCCACCACACGGACAACGCGACGGCCACGGCCACCAGGCTCAGCGAGGCGGCAACTCCCCATGCATCGACCATCGAGGGGAATCTATTCGCCGTGTCTCGGAGGGGTCGTGGCCCGTGAGACGATGAGGCCAACAGACGAGGGGGTTCCAGATGACCGACCACGACAATGTTGCGATCATCACCGACTTCATCCAGGCCTGGGAGCGGCTCGATCCCGACGAGCTCGCCAGCTACTTCGCCGAGGACGGCTGCTACCACAACATGCCGGTGGGCCCGGTTGCCGGTCGCGACAACGTGCGCCAGATGATCGCCGGATTCACGAAGGACTGGACCGCGACGACCTGGGACATCCTTCACATCGTCGGTGACGGGGACGTGGTGATCGCAGAGCGTCTCGACCGGACGAAGGCGGGGGACAAGGGCGTCGACCTGCCGTGCACCGGAGTCTTCGAGATGGAGGCCGGCAAGATCAAGGTCTGGCGCGACTACTTCGACATGGGCACCTTTGTGAAGGGCATGAGCTGACGTCAGTGCCGGCGATGTCATCCCGTCTGCCAGCTCGTGGTGTGACCACGTGCTCTCTCTGGAAGCTGGCAGAACAAGGCGGCAGGCTGGGGGGATGACCAGGAACCGGCGTGTTCTGTTCGTGAAGCGGCCCGAGGGGGCGGTGGACGAGTCGAGCTTCGAGGCCGACGAGCAGCCCGTGGGTGAACCGCTGCCCGGCGAGGTGCTCGTCAGGAACATCTACCTGTCCTGCGATCCGTATCTGCGCGGCCGGATGGATGGCGCGTTCGAGCTCGGCGTACCGATCACCGCTCGGGTGGTCGGGCAGGTGGCGGCGTCCGCCGATCCGGCGTTCGCCGCCGGCGACCACGTGTGGGGCTTCCTCGGCTGGGAGGAGTACTCGACGGTCCGCGGCGCCGACCTCACGAAGGTGGATCCATCGCTCGGCCCCCTCTCCCACGCGATCAGCGTTCGCGGCATGCCCGGGCTCACGGCCTGGGTGGGGCTGGTCGACATCGGCAAGCCGCAACCCGGCGAGACCGTCTTCGTCTCGTCGGCGACGGGTGCCGTCGGGCAGGTGGTCGGTCAGCTCGCAGCACGTGCGGGTGCCAGGGTCGTCGGGTCGGGCGGGACCGACGCGAAGGTCGCCCACGCGGTGGATCGCCTCGGATACGACGCTGCGTTCAACTACCGCGACACCACACCACAGGAAGCGTTGAGGGACCTGTGCCCCGACGGGATCGACGTGTACTTCGACAACGTCGGCGGCGACACGCTCGAGGCCGTGCTCGCCAACGCCAACCCGCACGCGCGCATCGCGGTCTGCGGAATGATCAGTCGCTACGAGAGCCGCGATGACCCGGGAGTGCGCAACCTCATCAGCGTGCTGGCCAACCGTCTGACGATCACCGGTTTCAGCATCTACGACCACGTGCATCGACTGCCCTGGTTCGTCCCGAAGATGGGGCGCTGGTTGGCAGAGGGATCGATCGTCTACGACGAGGACATCGTCGACGGCATCGATTCGCTGCCAGGGGCGTTCCTCGGGATGCTTGCCGGTGACAACGTCGGGAAGCGGCTGGTCAGGATCGGACCGGACCACCTCTCGTAGGCTGCGACGCCATGGAGATCGAGGTCGACACTCGGGGCGGACAGGTCAGAGAACATCAGTGGGAGGACGCAGAGGGCTACATCATGCCGCTCCCGCCTGCGAGCGGACCTCGGCGAATCCCGCTGGATCAGTTCCCGACCGGCCCCGCGGTCGGGGAGCGGCTGCCTGATGTGGTCGCACCCGATCAGAACGGACGAACCGTCGATC
>CAYUBX010000018.1:0-14982 GCA_964443165.1 uncultured Acidimicrobiales bacterium | reverse complement strand
CGGCTTCGAGGAACTTGAGGCCCCCGTACTTCACGAAGGGGATGTCGCGGCGAGCGAGCTCCAGCTCGAGGTGGTCGCTGTGGTGTCCGACCCGAAACAGGACGACCTGCTCGGTGAGCGGCACCCCCTCCTCGCGAAGCTCGAGAATGCGCTCGGCGATCCACGTCGATTGCGCCCCCTCGTCGGCACAGGTCACCAGCCGCGGCGATAGTCCGCCGGTGCGGTCGCTCCACAGCATCTTGTCGAGGTGACGGTCGCTCTGGGCCAAAACGGCGTTGGCGACGCCGAGAATCGGGTTGGTGGATCGATAGTTCTGCTCGAGCGTCACCGTCTCCGCTCCACCGACGACGTCGGGGAACTGGTGGAGGTTGTGCACCGTCGACGCCCGGAAGCCATAGATGGCTTGGGCGTCGTCGCCAACGACGGTGATGACGGCCTCGTCGCTGAACGAGCGAACGATGTCGGCCTGCAGCGCGTTCGTGTCCTGGTACTCGTCGACCAGGACATGATCGAAACGAGACCGGACCGCGGCACCCACCGACGGCGCTGCACACAGCGCTCGCCAGTGAAGCAACAGGTCGTCGAAGTCGAGCACCCGCTCGGCTCGCTTGCGAGCGACGTACTCACGCAGCACCAGCTTGAGCGGCTCGATGTGTTCGATGCACCAGGGGAAGTGATCCTCCACCACGGCGGTCAGCTTCTCCTGGCTGTTGACCATGCGCGAGTGCATCGCAGCGATCGTGTCGGCACGGGGAAACCGGCGCACCTTGGTGAGCTCGTGGAGCTCGGCCCGGACGAGCCCGACGAGGTCGGAGGTGTCCCCAGGATCGAGAACCGTGAACGACGGAGACAGCCCGACCGCCTCAGCGTTGGCACGGAGCAGACGGTTGGCGACAGCGTGGAACGTCCCACCCCAGATCTGGCTGGCCCACCGACGATCGGTCATCGCCCCGACCCGGTCGAGCATCTCGGCCGCAGCCCGCCGGGTGAACGTGAGGAGGAGAATCCGATCGGGGTCGGCGCCCGTCTCGACGAGGGAGGCAACGCGGGTAGCGAGGGTCTTGGTCTTTCCCGTTCCCGCGCCGGCCACGATGAGCAGATGGCCATCGTCGTGTTCCACCGCAGCGCGTTGGGCTGCGTTGAGCGAGTCGAACCAGGGCGCGTCGGCCTCCTGGATGTCCACGAACATGCGTTCGAGACTACAGTGGCCCGGTTGTGAGCAGAGGGACGACCAGGAACGAATCCACGCCACCACCCCACTGGCCCTCGCCTGTTGTCCCTCCCGACGGCAGCCCCAACGTCTTGGTCGTGGTGTTCGACGACGTCGGGTTCTCGGACTTCGGGTGCTATGGCTCCCCCATCAGCACGCCGACCATCGATGGGCTGGCAGCGTCCGGCGCGCAGTTCACCGGGTTTCACACCACGGCGATGTGCTCCACCACCCGCGCTGCGCTCCTCACCGGCCGCAACCACCACTCCGTCGGCATGGGGTGCCTCGCCAACTTCGACAGCGGGTACGAGGGGTATCGCGGGAAGATCTCGCCGGATGCACCCACCATCGCCGAGTTGCTCGCCGAACGGGGGTACCGCAACTACATGGTGGGCAAGTGGCACGTGACGCCGCTGACCGAATCGGGTCCCACCGGCCCGTTTGACGGCTGGCCGCTCGGTCGCGGCTTCCACCGCTTCTACGGATTCCTCGACGCAGAGACCGACCACTACTCGCCCGAGTTGGTGATGGACAACAGTCACATCGCGGCACCGGGGAGCTACGAGAGCGGGTACCACCTCACCGAGGATCTGGTCACCAAGGCCATGGAGTTCGTCGCCTCACACGAGGCGGCGCTCCCCGACGTCCCGTGGCTCACATGGATCGCGTTCGGCGCGTGCCACGCACCGCACCAGGCGCCGCGCGAGCTCATCGACCACTACGACGAGCTGTTCGTCGACGGCTGGGACGCCGAGCGCGAGAGCCGCCTCGCTGAACAGATCGAGCGCGGGCTGGTTCCCACCGGTACCGAGCTCCCGCCGCGCAACGACCTCGTCCGCGCATGGGCCGACCACAGCCACGACGAACGCCGCGTGTTCACCCGACTCCAGGCGGCCTATGCCGCCATGCTCGACCACACCGACCAACAGCTCGCCCGCCTCGTGGCTCAACTCGACCGGTCGCGGCAGCTCGACGACACCATCGTCGTCGTGCTGTCCGACAACGGCGCCAGCCAAGAGGGCGGCCCGCTCGGCTTCGTCAATGCGATGGGCCCGTACAACGGAATCCCCGAACCGATGGAGGACAAGCTCCGTCGGCTCGACGACATCGGCGGGCCGGACACCCACAGCAACTTTCCGTGGGGCTGGGCGATGGCGGCCAACACCCCGCTGCGGCGGTACAAGCAGAACACGCATGGCGGCGGCATCCGCGATCCGCTGATCGTCCGCTGGCCGGGAGGAGCAGTGACTCCCGGGCTGCGGAAGCAGTTCTGTCACGTCAGCGATCTTCTCCCCACCCTGCTCGACCTGGCTGGGCTGGACCATCCCGACGGGTTCGAAGGCACGAGCTTCGCCACCTCGCTCGAGGACGCCGGCGCCCCGACCGACAAGCACGTTCAGTACTTCGAGATGTTCGGCCACCGTGGCATCTGGAAGGACGGGTGGAAAGCCGTCACCTTCCACCCGCCCGGCACGGCGTTCGAAGACGATCGCTGGGAGCTGTTCGACCTGTCCGCTGACTTCAACGAGACCGACGATCGGGCAGAGGCCGAGCCGGAGCGTTTGGCCGCGCTCGTCGACGAGTGGTGGGAGCAAGCGAAGCGCCACAAGGTCCTCCCGCTCGACGACCGATTCGCCGAACGCTTCGCCGAGAATGCGGAGCGACACCAGGGGGCGCGCCGCCGCTTCGTCCTCCACGCCGGCATGGGCCACCTCCCAGCAGACGTCGCCCCTGATCTGCGGAGTCGGAGCTACGACATCGTCGCAACAATTCGGCCGCTCACCGATGGCACCGCCGGTGTGTTGATCGCGCACGGCGACGCGACATCGGGGTACTCGCTGTACATCGACGAAGCCGGCCATCTGGTGCACGACCTCAACATCGGCGGCAGCCACCAGATCGTCCGCTCACCGCAGCCCGTACCGATCGGCGCGACTCAGCTCGGCTTCCACATGCGCCGGGCCGACGGCAGCGGAACGGGACGCCTCACGATCGACGGAGACTCCGTCGCCGAGATGACCACCTCGAACATCTTCGCCCTCATGATCTCGTGGTCGGGTCTCGACATCGGCCTCGACCGCGGAACGCCTGTTTCGCACTACGCGGCACCGTTCTCCTTCACCGGGGAGCTCGTGCAGGTCGAGGTGGACCTCGCTCCCGACCAGCAACTCGACCATGAGGGTGCCGGTCGGGCGGAGATGGCGCGCGAGTGACCGGCATTCGCCCCCGGTTTAACAAAACGTACAATTCGACCCATGACCTCCTCGGCTCGAGCCGACCTGCCCACCGACGTCGTCGATCCCCAGGGCTACGCCCGCACGGTCGAGCGATTCGCCGAACAGGGCATCCGACTTCCGACGTTCGCCGAACTCGCCGACCCTGACCTGATCGATTCTGCGACGATCGATCGCCTCGCGTCGGTCAACCGCGATGCTGCCGACCCCGCCAACCTGTTCCGAGTCCACTGGCACAACTCGCTGGACGGGGGATTCGTCGACGTCCCTGAACACGTCGTCCTTCCGCCCGAGCTCACCGGGGTTCCCTCGCCGATCGTGCTGGCGTTCGGCAACCGCTTTCCGATGATCGGGGCACACAAGGTTCTCGCGGCCTACTCGTGCCTGGTTCCCCGTGTGGTCAGCGGACAGTTCGATCCGACGCGACACCGGGCCGTCTGGCCCTCCACCGGCAACTACGCGCGTGGCGGCGTTGCGATCTCGCGGCTGATGGCCTGCCGCGGCGTAGCGGTGCTCCCCGAGAACATGTCGCGCGAGCGCTTCGAGTGGCTCGACGCCTGGGTGCCGGACCCAGAGGACGTCATCCGCACTCCCGGGTCGGAAAGCAACGTCAAGGAGATCTACGACGCCTGCGCCGTGCTCGCGCAGGACCCCGGCAACTTCATCCTCAACCAGTTCTCCGAGTTCTCGAACCACATCGGCCACTACGAGGTCACCGGCGCCGCCCTGGGACAGGTCTTCGAGTCGCTGGCCGCGGACAACCCCGACCTCCGGCTCGCAGCCTTCGTGTCGGCGTCAGGGTCCGCGGGCACCCTGGGCGCGGGCGATCGGCTCAAGGACGACTACGGCAGCCAGATCGTGGCCGTCGAAGCCCTCGAATGCCCGACGATGCTCTACAACGGCTTTGGCGAGCACAACATCCAGGGGATCGGTGACAAGCACATCCCGCTGATCCACAACGTCACCAACACCGACGTCGTGGTCGCCATCTCCGACGCCGCCACAGACGGGCTGGGCCTGGTGTTCAACACTGACGCCGGCCGCGACGCGCTGCGCGAGCATCTCGGCTCCGCGTCGTGGGTGCTCGACGAGCTCGGCCACCTCGGCTTCTCGTCGATCTGCAACGCGTTGGCCGCGATCAAGACCGCCAGGGTCCTCGGTCTGGGCGCTGACGACGTCATCATCACCGTGGCCACGGACGGCTACGAGTTGTACCGCTCCGAGCGCGAGGAACAGATCGTCTCGCGCTTCGACAGTTCATTCGGGGCCGATGATGCCCAGGCTCTGTTGAACGAGCACTTGCTCGAGCTCGACGTCGATCACGTGGAGGTTCTGGACGCCCGGGGCAGGGACCGGGTGTTCAACCTCGGCTACTTCACCTGGGTGGAGCAGCAGGGCACGCCGTTCGATCTCTTCGTCGCTCGGCACGACCAGGAGTTCTGGAACGAGCTGCGCGGGTACCCCGAGCTCTGGGACGAGATGATCCGGGAGTTCAACGCCGCCACCGGGCTCGGCTGATGTTGCCGGGCCTCGCGCCGCCGGACGACTCGACCTGGCTCGGCGTCGACGGGTCCGAGTGGCCAGACGACGGCGATCCCAACCCATTCGTGCGCTACCGCTCGC
Organism: uncultured Acidimicrobiales bacterium; assembly: GCA_964443165.1. GTDB lineage: Bacteria > Actinomycetota > Acidimicrobiia > Acidimicrobiales > Poriferisodalaceae > JAYPWI01. Next base: position 9,915 of record CAYUBX010000018.1, on the reverse strand, counting down.
TTCTCGGTTCGTACGCGGTGGCGCTCTCGCGCGGTTGGAGCGACGAACGATTCGTGGGCCTGGTTCGACAGCTCGACGACGCGGTTTGCGATGTGGACGGGCGGGGGTTCACCGTGACGTCCACGCGCGACGACCGAGTCGTTGCACAGGCCATCGCTCATGGAGCTCGGCTCTGGCTCAAGGACGAGACCCACAGCGTTGGCGGATCGCACAAGGGGCGCCACCTCTTCGGGCTCGCACTCCACCTCGCGATCGACGAGGTCGACCAGGCGACGCCCCTCGCGGTCTCGTCGTGCGGCAATGCCGCGCTCGCCGCGTCCATCGTCGCCCGGGCCGCCGCACGCCCGCTGCGCGTCTTCGTTCCCGCGTGGGCCGATGGCGGGATTCTCGAACGACTACAGGCCAACGACGCTCGGGTCGAAGTGTGCGAGCGCCGGGAGGGGGAACTGGGCGATCCCTGCTACGCCGGGTTCGTCGAGGCGGTCGCCGACGGCGCTGTTCCCTTCGGGTGCCAGGGGCCCGACGAGCCGCGGGCGCTCGATGGAGCACGGACGCTCGGCTGGGAGTTGGCCGACCAGGTCGTCGGCGCGGACCGACTCATGGTGCACGTGGGTGGCGGCGCGCTGGGGTCGAGCGTGGTCCAGGGTCTCGTGGGTGCGGTGCAGCTCGGGCGGTGGGAGTCGCTTCCACGGATCGACACCATCCAGACAGAGGGATGCGCTCCGCTCGCGGCGGCCTTCGAGCGCTTGAGCACGCTCCTCGGTGACCAGTCCACCGCCCCCTGGCCGCGCGGCGCCGAGCTGGCGTCGCTGATGCAGGCGTGGCCCACCGAACCGGCCTCCGCCGCCGACGGGATCCTCGACGACGTCACCTACGACTGGGTCGTTCTCGCCTGGGCGATGCTGGCCACAGGGGGCCAGGCCCTGGTGGCCGAGGAGTCCGACGTGCTCCGAGCGCACCGTCTGGCGGCCGACGCGGGATGGACCGCCAGCCCCACGGGCACCGCCGGCCTCGCCGGTCTTCTCGCCTCCCCCGCCCCCACCGACGACACCATCGTGGTGATGAGCGGCACCGCCACCGCTTGACCCCCGTCTGCCAGCGTCCGGAGAGAACCCAGTCGCACCACGAGCTGGCAGCACGGGTGTGGTAGGCCGTTTCCTGGGAAACTACGCCGGTGAAGGGTCTCTATATCGTCGCGGCGGTCACCATGGCCGGGGTGTCCTCGGTCTTCGCGCTGCTCGCCGAGATCGAGAAGGCCTACGACATCGCCGAACGCAACCTCGGGTGGATCGCCGGTTCGGCCTTCATCGGCGCCCTCATCACCCAGCTGTGGCTGTCCCGCTACGCCGACCGCGGCTACGGCACCGTGCTCCTTCGGGCGGGCGTCCTCGCCTCGACGATCGGCCTGCTGTGGTTCGGTGTGGCGACCGAGCTCTGGCAGTTCATCATCGCCCGCGCGATCCTCGGCGCCGGGACGGGGATGATCATTCCGGCCGCTCGCCGCTACATCATCGTGACCTACACCGAGAACCAGGGCGCGATGCTCGGCGCGTTCTACGGGTCGTACCTCGCCGGGTTCGTGTTCGGTCCCCCCTTCGCGGGCGCGCTCACCGAATTCTTCGACGTACGCGTCCCCTTCTTCGTGCTGGGAGCAGCGTCGCTCATCAGCTTGATCGCACTTCGAGGGGTCGTTATTCCTGCGGCCGACCAAACGAGTTCGGAGAAGGGCGTCCTCCGTCGCCTGTTGCGCACCCGGCGGATGGTGGCCGCGCTGTTGGTGGTCCTCTCGTTCCGGTACTCCATCGGGGTGTTCGAGCCCCTCTGGGCCCCGCATCTCGACAACCTCGGTGCGAACACGATGGTGATCACGCTGTCGTTAACCGGGTTTGCCCTCCCGATGCTGCTGGTCGCCAAAGCCGCCGGCGCCTTGACCGACCGCTACGGCAGTCGCGTCACATCACTCCTGTCGGCGCTGGTCACCGTTCCGCTGATGGCCTCGTTCGGATTCATCACGGCAGTCCCTGTGCTGTTCGTGCTCGCCATCCCCTACGGGCTCATGGAGGCGGTGCAGTCGCCGGGCACCCAGGCCGCAGTCGGCGAAGCGGCACCCCACGAAGATGCCGCTGCAGCACAGGGTCTCGGAGAAGCGTCGGGTTCGGTGGCCTCGATCATCGGCGCGTTCACCGCGGCGCCGTTGTACGACGGCCTGGGTGCGCGCCCCGCGTTCGTCATCGCCGCGGTGGTCATGCTGTGCCTGCTGAGCCTCAGCCAGATGCTCGATCCGATCCAGCGGAGCCGTCGACAGGTGCAGCTGAGCCCGACAGCGGGATCCTGAAGCCGAACACGTCGACGGGAAACTTCCCCTCAATCTTGTGATCGATCTCGGGAAACCGGTCGAAACCGACCCTGCGATACAGCCGCTGAGCGGCCTGCATGTAGTCGGTGGTGTGGAGCACAACGGCCGAACGGCCGTCCGCAGTCGCTCGATCGATGCACCAACGGGTCAGCGCTTCTCCGACGCCGGCACCCTGGGCAGCTGGATCGACCGCAAGGACACGGAAGCCAGCGCTGTTGACCAACTCCACGTCGGACTCCCCGATCTCACCCGAATAGTCGTCGTAGTAAGCGAGTGCGCCGACGATGGCTCCGTCGACCTCGGCGACGACGATCTCCGACGACTCGGCACGGGTCGCCACATCGCGCAGCTGCCGTCCGTACCACCCGAGCTGGCCGGTCCCGAAGAGCGGCAGATACGCGTTGTAGGTCAGCTCGCCAACGTGTTCGTACTCGTCTGGTCGGGCTTCACGGATCTCGACCATCGCACGCGGCCCCTTTCGCCAGTCTCGGTGTCGTCACGGTAGCGTTGCATCTCGGCCCCGGACCGAGTGAACAGTGGTCCCGGACCGAGTGAAGGAGTGCCCGCCATGGGTCTCGACAACGTCCGCACCGGGCTCACGTTCGACGACGTGCTCCTCGTGCCCCGACGGTCTTCGATCCGCTCCCGCCAAGATGTGTCCCTTCGGACGCGGCTGTCGCGCAACATCGAGATCGACATCCCTGTCATCGCAGCGAACATGGACACCGTCTGTGAGCACGAGATGGCCATCGCGATGGCCGAACTCGGCGGCATCGGCATCCTTCACCGCTTCATGCCGATCCAGACCCAGGCCGACGAGGTGCGGCGGGTGAAGGACGCGGGCGACCTAGTCGTCGGAGCCGCAGTCGGCACCGACCACGACATGTTCGACCGGGCGAAGGCGCTGGTGGCGGGAGGCGTCGACTGCCTCGTCCTCGACATCGCGCACGGGCACTCCGACCACTCCATCGACGGCGTCCAGCGCCTGAAGGACGCGTTCGCCAACATCGACGTCATCGCCGGCAACGTCGCGACCCGACCCGGCGCCGATGATCTGGTCGAAGCCGGGGCCGACGCCATCAAGGTCGGTGTGGGGCCCGGCGGTGTCTGCACGACCCGCCTCGTGGCCGGCGTCGGTGTTCCACAGCTCACGGCGATCGACGATTGCGCCGGCGTTGGTGTTCCGCTCATCGCGGACGGTGGGATCAAGACCTCCGGCGACATGGCCAAGGCGCTGGCAGCTGGTGGGCAGAGCGTGATGATCGGCAGCCTGCTCGCCGGCACCAAGGAAAGCCCCGGAGAGGTCGAACAGGGCCCGATGGGGCTGCGCAAGCGGATCCGCGGCATGGCCAGCTTCGAGGCGATCGAAGCGCGAGCTGAGCGCCACGGTGAGGACATCGACGACGAGTACTTCGAGCAGCGTGCTCCCGAGGGTGTGGAGGGCACGGTCCCCTATCGCGGCGAGGCGAGCAAGCTCATCTGGTCGATGATGGCCGGCCTTCGCAGTTCGATGAGCTACTCCAACGCCACGACGATCGAGGAGTTCCAGCGGGTCGCCGAGTTCGTCCGGGTGACGCCGCTCGGCCTTCGCGAGAACACGCCACACGCCACGACGGGATCCTGATCCCTGCCGAGTCAGCCGTCCGAGCACCTCACTGCGCTCGCCAACCCATCGCCCCTGAGTTCCGGAACCACGAGGACGTCGCAGAGCCACGCGAAGGTGGGGAGATCGGGCCGGGCCCAGCGGACTTGTCGTCCTTGCCCATGAAGCCACAGCTCCAGCCGTAGGGCTGGTGGGGCGACCTACCCGGGTACCGGTATCTGGGGAGCACGGGGACGCAACGCCGCGTCGGCCGTCCTCGCCGACATGGGAGCGGTCAGGCAGTGACCCGTGCGACGAAGGCAGCGATGTCAGCCAGAACCTCGTCACGGTTGGTCTCGTTGACCAACTCGTGACGCGCTCCCTCGTAGAGGTGCACCTCGGTGTCGGTCGAGGGCATGCGCTCCACCGCGTCGAGGCTGTCGGCGTAGGGGACGAACGGGTCCTCCGTGCCATGGAAGAAGGCGACAGGAATCGTGATCGCGTCGATTTCGTCGTTGAAACGATCGAGGCAGATCACCTCCGACTCAAGAAGTGGACGCTTGTATGTGCCGTGGTACACGATCGGGTCGTTGGCGTAGGCCTCGCACACCTCGGGGTCGCGCGACATCCCGTTGGGATCACTGTCACTGGGCGGGAGCTCGGGCAGCGCGAGCACCTCGCGAGCCCACTTCCAATCACCCAGAACGGCTCCGAGGAAGACAGCGCCGACCAGCCGATCGGGGTTGCGTTCAATGAATCGAGCCGTGAGCAGGCCACCCCTCGAGTGGCCGATCATCGTCATCGGGCGGCCGGGGAACCGCTCCTCAGCGATCGCTGCCAGCGACTCGAGGTCGTCGACGATGTGCTCGAAGTTGACGATCAGCGCGCGCTCACCATCGCTGTATCCGTGTCCGAGATGATCCGGCGCCAGCACCGCCGCGCCCGGCCCGGCCAACATCTCGGCCACGTGCGCATACCGGTTGGAGTGCTCCGCGTAGCCATGCACGATCAGGGCGATCGAAGTCGGCTCACCGTCGTGCCAGGTGCGGTAGAACACCTGGCCCTCACTGCCGTCGAAGCGATCCTCCTCGGCGACGACGGCCATGGTCGAACCTAGGCGTCGACCACCGTCGTCTGGCCGGTGCCCGGGGCGACGACGGGGGGCTCGGTCGACCACGGGAAGTTGATCCACCGGTCGGTGTGCTTCCAGACGTACTCGCAGTCAACGACCGAGGTCGGCTTCTGGTAGAGCACCGCCGACCGCACCTCTGCGGTCCGCTCGAGACAGTGATCGCGGACCATGTTGAGGGTGTGGCCCGTGTCGGCGACGTCGTCGGCGATCAGGATCCGAGCATCCTCGAGGTCGACGAAGTCGACGTAGGGCGGCAACATCACCGGAACGTCGAGACGCTCGTCGACGCCCGTGTAGTACTCGATGTTCATGACGTAGAGGTTCTTCACGGACAGCGCGTACCCGAGCGAACCGGCGATGAACAGGCCGCCACGGGCGATGGCGAGGATCATGTCCGGCTGGTACCCGTCGTCGGCCACCATCTGGGCCAGCTGGCGCGCCCCCGTGCCGTAGGAGCTCCAGTCCAGGGTCTCTCGCTCGTCGGACACTGCTCTCCTCCGCTTCGCTCAGCTGCGCGTCAACCGAGTCAGGCGGTCAACCTACACAAGGCGGCCGGACCGAGTGGTGAGCTCGCGTTCACCTTTACAGGAGCCTTTGCGTAGATTGTTGAGATGCCGTTGTTGGCTTCTCCGCACAAGCAGGCGCTCCGCCAGCTGCTGTCCCAGGGTGGATCGGCCTCCCCTGCGGAGATCCAGATCGCCACCGGCATGCCGCGCGACCAGACAATGGCGGCGCTCGAAAACCTCGAGCGCACGGGTCTCGCAACGGTCGCTGCGGGCACACCCGGACTCGGAACGGGCCGATGGCGGCTCACCCCCCACGCCCACGAGGTGGGCTGGTCACTGGTGGCCGACGAGCCCGACGCCGAGACCGAGATGCCGCAGCCGGTCGAACCAGCGGAGGGATGGGGTTTCCCGTGGAAGCCTGCCAAGGCCGAGGAACCGGTCTACGCCACCGATCTCCCGCGCCGGGCCAGGCGGGAGATGACGCGCACACGCGAGTCGGCGATCGCCCTTCGGGTCCAGCAGACGCACGCGCCGAAGCGCCGGGTGTGGATCTTCGCCCTCGCGGTGTTCCTCACCGTTCTGGGATCCGGTGCGCTCCTCATCACGGTGCGGCAGGTCGATATCAGCGCGTTGGGGATCTCCGACGGGGTACACCTCCAACCCGGCGCGATCGAAGGGCAGCAGATCACCTTCACCATCGACGGTGGAGACCTGAGCTCCGCCGAGCTCCTGCTCGACGGCTTTCCGGTGAGCGGCGTCCAGCGCTACGGCGACCAGGTCGCGTGGGTTGTTCCACCGCTGACCGAGGGCCCGCACGAGGTGACTGTCACCGTGTCGCGCGCGCTCTTCGGACAACAGACCGAACGAATCCAGTTCGTCGTTGACGGGACGGCACCCGAGCTCGGCATTCCGCGAGTGCTCGACCCCGTTCCGCTCGGCGAACCCGTGCGCATCTCCGGAAGCGCCGAGACCGGCGTAACGGTGGTGATCGGCGGCGTGCCGATCGAGGTCACCGAGAACGCCTTCACCGTCGAGCTGTCCGAGCCGCCGGCGGGTCCCGTTCCGGTTCTCGCCATCGACGAGGCGGGCAACACCACATCGTTCGACATGGTCATCCCGATCGCCTACCCCGCCACGACCGGCGTGCACATGAGCGCTGCGTCGTGGAAGGTCGAGCGCTACCGCACCCAGATCTTCGAGCTCATCGATCAGGGCAAGATCACGGCCGTCGAGCTGAGCCTCAAGGACGAGAGCGGCTTCATCGGCCACAACTCCGCCATCCCGCTCGCTCGGCAGTCCGGCGCGGTCAACGGGTGGTTCGACCTCGAGGACGCGATCGACGAACTACACGCACGCGGTGTGCGGGTGATCGGCCGGCTCGTCGCCTTCCGCGACCCGGTGCTCGCGCAGCACGCCTGGGCCAACGGCGACACCGACTGGGTGATCCAGAACCTCAACGGCCGGCCGTTGTCGAGGTACGGCGGCTTCACCAACTTCAACAGCCCCGAGGTGCGGGCATACAACCTGGCCATCGCCGTCGAGGCGGCGCAGGCCGGCATCGACGACATCCTCTGGGACTACATCCGCCGCCCCGAAGGCAGGCTCAGCGACATGACGATCCCGGGTCTCGGCGACGACGACCCCGCACCGATCATCGTGGAGTTCCTCGCCGAGGCGCGGTTGGCGCTCCGTGAGTACGACGTCTTCCAAGGCGTGTCGGTGTTCGGCATCGCGGCCACCCGCGGCGAGTACATCGCGCAGGACGTGGTGGAAATGGCCAACCACGTCGACTACGTGGCTCCGATGCTCTACCCATCGCACTGGGGACGGGGCGAGTACGGCGTGGAGCACCCCGAGGCGCAGCCGTACGACATCATCCGGCAGTCCCTCGCCGACTTCCAGCGGGTGCTCGAGGGCACCAACACCTCGCTCGTGCCGTGGCTGCAGGACTTCACGATGCGGGTCGACTATGGGCCCGAGCAAATCAAGGCACAGATCGACGCGGCGGCAGACCTCGACATCTACGACTGGCTGCTGTGGGATCCCGAGGTCACCTACACGGCCGACGGCATCATCCCCGTCACGCCAGACGGCAACTGATCGACGGGCTCTCCCGCCGCCGACGCACCGCTCAGCCGAAACTGGCGCGCAGCTTGTACTTCTGGATCTTGCCCGACGGCGTCATCGGGAACTCGTCGACGACGACGAGCTCCTCGGGCCAGAACTGACGGGTCACCTCGTGCTCGCCCAAGAACTCTGTGAGCTCCTGAAGTGAGGGCGCCTCCCCCGCGGGAAGCACGAAGGCGCAACCGATCTCGCCGAGCCGCTCGTGCGGCTTGCCGACGATGGCGACGCCCGCCACGTTCGGATGGCGGAGCAGGACGTCCTCCACCTCTTTGACAGGAACGTTCTCGCCACCGCGGATCACCAGGTCCTTGGTGCGCCCAGAGATCTTGATGAAACCACCCTCGTTCATGATCGCCCGGTCACCGGTGTCAAACCACCCATCCCGGAAGCACGAGTCCGTGAGCTCGCGGCCTTGCGCGTAGCCGACGAAGAGCAGGGCGCCCTGACACTCGAGATCGCCCTCCTCCCCCACAACCGGCTCGCCGGATTCGTCGACGACACGAACACGGTTGTCGCCCTTCACGGGCGATCCGTCGGTGAGCCGGAGCTCGAAGGAGTCGCTCGGCCGCCCCACGGTGAACAGACCGCACTCAGTCATGCCCCACCCGGGCGTCACCACACACGGCAGCAGTTGGTCCGCCTTCTCGAGGACGGGCTCGGGGATGGCCGCACCGGCACACACGAAGCGCTGCCACGACGACAGGTCGCGGTCGCTGACACCGTCGATCGCCAAGACGTCGGCGAGGAACGGCGTGGCCCCCATCGAGATCTCGATGCGATGCTCCTCGATGAGGTCGACGAACTCGTGCGGGTCCCACACGTCCTGGAAGACGACGTGCCCGCCCGCAGCCAGGGGTGTCCGGATGCCGTAGAGGTAGCCCGTCTGGTGCGCCAGCGTGCTGGCCATGTGGAACACCGGCCGTCCGTGAACGCCCTCGTACGGCTCGAGCCCTTGCCCGACCGCGTCGAAGAAGGCGTCCGCGGCGACGTTGAGCGTGTTCTGGGTGTGCATCACCCCCTTCGGCTGCCCGGTGGTACCCGAGGTGAACATCACCTCGCAGACATCGTTGGGCGACGGGCGCAGCAGGTCGACCGCAGCCTTGTCGTAGGAGGAGAATCGGCCCTGCTCGACCAGTTCGTCCCAGGTGAGCGCATCCGCCGGTGCGGCCTCGCCGACCACGACCAACTCGTCGACCCACGAGCAGCGTTCGCGCAGCTCGGCGTGCATGGCACCGAGCTCGAAACCGCGGAACTCCTCGGCCGTGATCACGATCGTGGGTTGGGCCAGCTCGCTCATCACCGTGACTTCGTTGGCCCGGAAGATCGGCGCAACCGGGTTGACCACGCCGCCGATTCGTTCGACCGCAGCCACCGCGACGGCGAAGTGTCGCCAGTTGGGCAGCTGCACCTGCACGACGGTGCCAGGACGGGCGCCGAGTTCGAGCAAGCCCTTCGAGACGGCATCGACCCCCTCGCCGAACTCGCCCCATGTCATGGTGCCGAGGCGGTCCGTGATCGCGGGAGCGCTCGGCTGCGCGGCGACCCATCGCTCGACGTCAGCGTCAAAGAGCCGGTCCGGCCAGTTGCCCGGGGTCAGGTCGTCGATGCGGGACGCGGTGAGAGTGGTCTCGAAGAACCGCTTGGACATGCTCAGCTCCCCTTGAAGCGCGGAAGCACCTCGTCGGCCATGAAACGCTCGGCTTCGTCGATGTAGTGCATCGGGGAGGCCGCGCTCAGAATCACCGTGCGGGCCCCAGCGTCGGTGTACTCACGCAACCGCTCGACGCAACGATCGGGGTCTCCGGCGATCGCGTACTTGTCGATCATCTTGGAGAAGTCCTGGTTGTACTGCTTCGAGAGGCGCTCGTTGGCGTACTCAACGGCGGTGTCGTTGTCCTCGTGGCAGCAGAAGAAGATGAACAGACCGTTCTGGACGGGCGTGTCGTTGCCCTCCTCGGCGCGGTACCTCGCGATCGCTTTGTTCGACTCGGCGAGCATCTCGGGCGTGTACATGTACGGAAGCCAACCGTCGCCGTAGCGAGCGGTTCGCTTCCACGCCGCGTCCTTCCGGCCCGAGATCCACACGGGCGGACCGGGCTTCTGGGTCGGCTTGGGGGCGAGCGTCACGCCGCTCAGGGTGTTGAACCGACCGTCGTAGTGCACGTCGTCCTCGGTGAACAGCTTGCGCATGATGTCGAGCGCTTCGGTGGTG